>CAZHHN010000050.1:0-1963 GCA_964532415.1 uncultured Gammaproteobacteria bacterium | reverse complement strand
CGCCCGTCGGTCGACGTCATCACCGGGCTCATCAAGGCGAACTTCACGGCGCGCATCGCCTTCGCCGTGGCTTCCGGTACCGATTCGCGCACGATCCTCGACTCGCTCGGCGCCGAAAAGCTGGTCGGACGCGGCGACATGCTCTTCACCTCGGCGGAGCTCTCGAAACCCAAGCGCCTGCAGGGCACCTACGTTTCCGATACGGAGATCCGCAAGGTGACCGACTTCATCAAGAGCAACTTCGATGCCCCGGAATACCAGCACGAAATCGTCGACCGGCTCGGCGCGACCTCCAACGGCGTGACCTTCAACGACGACGGCGGGGGCGAGGAGCCGCTGCTGCAGGAAGCGCAGGATACCGTCGTGCGGGCCGGCAAAGCCTCGGCCTCGTTCCTGCAGCGCCGCCTGAAGATCGGCTATGCCCGCGCCGCCCGCATCCTCGATCTGCTCGAGGAAAAGGGCGTCATAGGTCCCGGCGACGGCGCCAAGCCGCGCGACATTCTGGTGGCGCGGCCGGACGGCGTCGAAGCCGACCCGGGCGAAGAACCGGCGGACGACGCGGAACCGGAGGAATCCGGCGTTTGATATGGTCGCGTTCCAGGAGAAACGCCTCGACGATCGGACGATCGGCGACGCCTTGCGGACGGCGCGCGAGGCGCGCGGCGAAACCCCGGCGGATGTCGAGCGCGCCACGCGCGTCGACAAAAAATTCATCGTCGCCTTCGAGGCCAACGATTTCAAGGCGCTGCCGGAGCCGGTCTATGCCAAAAAATTCGCGAAGGCGCTCGCCGCCCATTACGGCCTCGATCCGGTGGCAGCGGTTGAAAACCTCCAGCGGGAGATGGCCGTGGTGGCGGGCCTGCGGCACACCAACCGACCGGCGAATTTCATCGAGGGTCGGGGGCTGCTGGTCGCACCAGCGCTGCTCAAGACCGGCCTGATCGCCGCGGCGTTCCTGGCGATCATCGGTTATTTCACATTTTCCGTTCACCGCATCCTTCGGCCGCCGTCCGTCACGCTCTATTCGCCGCATGACGCGCAGGTGTTCCCGACCAGCCGCGTCGTGCTCGAGGGGGTCACCGAGCCGGAAGTCGATCTGCAGATCAACGGCGAGAGCGTGCCGATCGAGCAGGACGGGGCATTCAAAGACGTCCTGAACTTGCCTCCGGGGGTTTCGAATCTGCATCTGACGGCCAGGAAAAAACATTCGCGCACCAACGATATTTTTTTGAAAGTTGTCGTGAATGCGCCGCAGGAGGCGGCCAGTGCAACCCCGGAAACGAGCGCAACCGGCACGTGAAGAGGGCACATTGACAAAAGCCGGGGGAGCGGCTACGGTCGAGCCGGGGGAGCACATGCACCTGCTGGAAGACCTGCACAACCGGTATTTCAACAATCGCCTACAGACGATCATCATCGCCAGCGAAGCCGCTGACGATCCCGTGTTCACGACGATCGCCGACCATCTGCCGGCCGTATGGAGCGAGGACGCTGAATTACCTCCAGAGGCGCAACACGCTGCGGTGATCGGGCACTATCCTCTCATCATACAGACGACCGAGCTGATTCTTCCGCATGATGTCAGCGGGAAAAACATTTCCCAGCACATTGCCTCCATCGAAAGAGCTTGCGGACCGACAGCTTACGCCCTCAGGGCCGGGTTTGGTCCTTCCGGTTTCGTCGAAGAAATCTCCGGAATGCTCTCTTCCGTTGTGCTCCGAAAAGGGATCCACATCTATCGGCGCGAACGTCCCGGGCTGCTGGAGATCAACGCCGACTGCCGCAGGAAGGAGCGCATCGTCGTTCTCTACCTCGGGCGTGAACCCATACAAGGCATGCTCCATAGGGCATAGGCCGCGACCAGACGTTGCGGCCTTTTTCATTATCCACACCCATGGATTGACCTGTTCGCCTTTCGTTCATCTATACTGGTTGACAGCGAAAGACGGGGTGTGATTGGACG
>CAZHHN010000049.1:0-3428 GCA_964532415.1 uncultured Gammaproteobacteria bacterium | reverse complement strand
CTCCCGGCAAAGCCCCGTACACTGGCTCTCTGAGGCGTATGACGACCAACGAACTCCGCCAAAAATTCCTGGAATTTTTCAGGGAAAAGGGCCATGCCATCATCCCGTCGGCGTCTTTGGTTCCTGAAAACGATCCGACGGTGTTGTTCACGACCGCCGGCATGCATCCGCTCGTACCGTATCTGCTCGGCGGGAAGCATCCGGCCGGCACGCGCTTGGCCGGCGTGCAGAAATGCGTTCGCACCGGCGACATCGACGAAGTCGGTGACAATCGCCACCTGACGTTCTTCGAAATGCTCGGCAACTGGTCGCTCGGGGACTATTTCAAGCGCGACGCCATCATGTGGTCGATGGAATTCCTGGCCAGCCCGCGCTGGCTCGGCCTTGATCCGCATCGGATCCATGTGACGGTCTTCGAGGGCGATGCCGACGCGCCACGCGACCTGGAGTCGGTCGGCATCTGGCAGGAAGCCTTTCAAAGGTACGGCATCGAAGCGCGATTCAATCAGCGCATCTTCGCCTATCCGAAAGCGAAGAATTGGTGGGGCCCGGCCGGCCAGACCGGCCCGTGCGGCCCCGATACCGAAATTTTCTTCGATACCGGGCGTCCGCACAATGCCCGTTTCGGGGCCGAGTGCCACCCGAACTGCGAGTGCGGCCGCTTCATCGAGATCTGGAACAACGTCTTCATGGAGTACAACAAGACGGCCGTCGGCAGCTTCGAACCGCTTGCCCAGAAGAACGTCGACACTGGCATGGGCCTCGAGCGCGTAGCCGCCATGCTGCAGGGAAAGACGACCGTCTTCGAAACCGAGAACTTTCAAAAATTGTTGACGGTTATCGCCACGCTTTCCGGTCACCGGCAATACGGCCAGGACGATCAGCACGATCGCCCGATGCGCATCATCGCGGATCATGTCCGCGCCGCCACTTTCATGATCGGCGATCCCGCCGCTCTTCTGCCGTCGAACGTCGATCAGGGATATGTCCTGCGTCGGTTGATTCGCCGCGCGGTTCGCTATAACCGGCAGCTCCGTGCCGAAGGTTTCTTCCTTTCGCACATTGCGGAGAAGGTCATTGAACTCTACCGCGACGCCTACCCCGAGCTGGAGAAGAATCGCGATCGCATTATCGCCGCCCTCGACGCCGAAGAAGACAAGTTTTCACGCACGCTCCAGAACGGCCTGCACGAAGCCGGCAAGCTCAAAGACGAACTCGCGCATTTCCCGCGGGTGCCCGGCGAGCGCGCCTTCTACCTGTACGAGTCGTTCGGGTTTCCAAAAGAGCTGACCGAAGAAGTCCTCGGCAAGAACGTCGACGAGGCCGAGTGGAATGCCGCCATGAAAGCGCATCAGGACCTTTCCCGCCAGGGCGCCGAGAAGAAATTCAAAGGCGGCCTGGCCGACCATTCCTGGGAAACGACGCGTCTGCACACCGCCACCCATTTGCTGCACAAGGCGCTGAGGAACGTGCTGGGGGAGCACGTTGAGCAGAAAGGTTCCAACATCACCGCCGAGCGGCTCCGGTTCGATTTCTCGCATCCGTCCAAGATGACGCCGGAAGAGATCAGAAAGGTCGAGGATATGGTCAATGACGCCATCGCCCGCGATCTGCCTGTCCATTATGAGGAGAAATCGGTGCCGGAAGCCAAAGCCGCCGGCGCGATCGGCCTGTTCGAGGATCGGTACGGCGACAAGGTCAAGGTGTACGTCGTCGGCGATTACTCGATGGAGATCTGCGGCGGTCCGCACGTGCGTCACACCGCCCAAGTCGGGCGATTCAGAATTCAAAAGGAAGAGGCTTCTTCGGCCGGTATCCGTCGCATCAAGGCGATTGTCGAGCCGGTGCAACCGGACGGCAGTACGCCGGCCGCATTTGAAACAGAACCGGCCGGTCCGGGGACCTGATATTTTGTGGCGTCCCGATAAAACGCTGAAGTTCGCCAAAGACTCCAAGTCTCGGAACTCATTTTTCATCTAGTCTTAGCCTACTTGACGCCTTTTTACGATTTTGTTAGACTTTCGGCAAGCAAAGTCACTTCTTGGGGCTTGCGGCATTTTTTCGTTCGGGCCGCGTACGGCCCAACGATCTTAATTCCTGACGATCAGAATGGAGAACAACGGCACAGGAGGAGCGGGGAAAGACTTCGTCGAAGCGGTCGGCATCGTCGAAGAGCTGCTCCCGGCCACGCACTTCAAGGTCAAGCTCGAAGGCGGTCACGATATTCTTGCCCACCTTTCCGGCAAGATGCGCATGAACCGGATCCGGCTGCTGCCCGGAGACCGCGTCAAAGTCGAGATGACGCCGTACGACCTGAGCAAGGGAAGGATCGTCTACCGCTTCTAGCCTGGCCCGTCTTCCTTCATAACCGCGACACATGAAAGTCCGATCGTCCGTCAAGAAAATCTGCCGCGATTGCTCCGTCGTCCGGCGCAACCGCCGGGTCTGCATCATCTGCAAGAAAAACCCTAAGCATAAGCAGCGTCAGGGCTGATTCCGTATCTTTTTATGGCAAATGCACGTATCGCGGGCGTGACGCTCCCGACCAACAAGCGCGTCATCATCGCCCTGACCTATGTCTACGGTATCGGCGACACTCAGGCTAAGCGCATCATTAAGGTGACCGGCGTCGATCCCGACGTCCGCGTCAAGGACCTGGCCGAGTCCGACATCAACAGGCTGCGCGATTACATCGAGAAGACCATGAAGGTCGAGGGCGAGCTCCGTCGCGATACGCTGGCCCAGATCAAGCGACTCAAGGAAATCGGTTCCTACCGCGGCACCCGCCACGCCAAGAACCTTCCGCTCCGCGGCCAGCGCACCAAGACCAACTCGCGCACCACGCGCGGCAACGTCCGCAAGACGATGGGCTCCGGCCGCGTCAAGCAGGGCATGAAGACCTAATCCGCCACGACGTAAACCTTATGGAAGACACCACGACCGCCTCCGCCCCGGCCAACGCCGAAGCGAAGGCTGAAGAAGGGAAGAAGTCGAAAGCGGCTCCGCGCAAGAAGGTCAAGAAGAGCGTCCGTCAGGTTTCTCACGGCCGCTGCTACGTGCAGGCCACCTATAACAACACGATCGTCACCCTGACCGACGCCAACGGCAACGTGCTCGGCTGGTCGTCGGCCGGCAAGGTCGGTTTCAGCGGGCCGAAGAAGTCCACGCCCTATGCCGCCTCGATGATCATCAAGGATGTCTGCGAGAAGGTGAAGGACACCGGCCTCAAGGACGTGAACGTGTACGTGAAAGGCATCGGTTCCGGACGAGACGCCGCCGTCCGGGCCCTGAACGCCAACGGCATCAACGTGCTGACGATCAAGGATGTCACCCCGCTTCCTCATAACGGCTGCCGGCCGCCGAAACCGCGCCGCGTATAACATATGGGACGCAATACCGAACCCAAATGCAAACAGTGCCGGCGCGAG
>CAZHHN010000048.1:0-3804 GCA_964532415.1 uncultured Gammaproteobacteria bacterium | reverse complement strand
ATGTACTGTACCCAATTCTTTACATTATCTTGACGTCTTCTCGTTTCTTCAGTTGTCAAGGTTCCGTCCGTAAACTTTACGATCCCGCGAGGCGGGACGTTCGCCCGCGACCGAAGTCGCGTGCTCCGCTTACGAACCGGGATGGGAACCGGACCCCGTAGTGTCTGCAGTAGAATAGCAGTCTCGTAGGTAACCGACGTTCCCGTCTCGATGCGCAAGGTGTGCTGGGAGATAAGGACCAAAAAAACCGCCTTCCAAGCGGTCCCAGCGCCCCGCCGTTTGCGGGGATGGCCATGGCTTGGTTTCACGTGCCGACTCGTTTGTGGAGTGCGTTACGCAAAGTGGCGTTTTAAGTTGTCCACACTATAGAGGAGCCGGAACGGCCTGTCAAGAGCCTGTCAAGGCCATCGATTCGGCTACGGAGCGCTGTCCGGCTGGCGGTACTTTAATGAAGGCCAAAAAGGGTGTCAAGAGCCGCCGACTTGGCCAAAAAAACGCCCTCTGCTAGGCTGCATTCAGTTCTCTCACATCTCTCGCACGAAAAGAGGTATCACAATGCCGTATATGCCTCCTGTGGCAGCCGAAGAGACCGAGGCGGCCTCTTATGAAAGTTACATCGCATTGGCCGTTTTGATCGGTTGGGCCTATCTCATCGTCGCATTGGTCCTGCTGCACATCGGGCATCGCCACAAAATGCGGCGTTCTTCCCAGAGACGACAGGACCGGCGCGGCGGCTTCACCCGCCAAGAACGTCATTGGTTCCGGAGAGGAGAAAGAGGCACGCTCTCATGATCCATTGTGGCACCGTCGGTGACCGGATTGCGTTCGACTTCGCAGACCTGGGACTGCCCATGCCGGAGCCGGAAGCCGTCTTGCAGCTTTCGCGGCTGGGATTCGTCCGCCTGCGGGTGGACCTCCTGCAGCTCGCGCGCGAATGCGTCGGACGATCCGCCTATCGGCGCGGAGCGGATCCGCGAGAAGCGCCGGGCATTGTCGACTGTTCGAGTCTGATCAAATGGCTGTTCGGCCGGGCCGGCGTCTGGCTGCCGAGGCGGACAATCCAGCAGCATGAGATCGGCCAGGTCATCACTGGAGACCCGGAACCGGGTGACGTGATCTACAGGACCGGACGTCATAATTGGTTCCATCAAGATCCTGCGTTGGGCGTCGGCCATGTCGGGCTCTATGCCGGAAACCAGCGCATCATCCACGCCGCGAACGGCGACCGGGGCGTGGTCGAGGAAGAGATGGAAACTTTCTTGGGCAGGGAGCCCCGCACCTTCCGCGGCACGCGACGGTTTCTGACGGCTACCATGGTCACATTCCAGGTGCCTGAACGCTTTTTCGTCGAAACGCCCGACGATCTCCGATGGATCCTGCTCGGACAACGCACCGGCTCTTCATGAGCGGGCGTTTTTTATTTCTGTGAGCTTGACGCGCCATGGGCTCTGCGCTAGGTTGCGGCCATAGGAGGATACATGTTGAATCAGGGAGGAAGCGCCGCGGAGGAGCCCGCCGTGCGGCGCTCTCGCAAGCAAACCGAGTTCGAAGATTTCATGAAGGCGTACGATGCCTACCGTCCGGAACGCGGCCTGGCCGACGGATACGCGGCCGCCGAAGCGCTGCGCAGGTGCATGGGCTTCGATGACGTAAAGAAGGCAATCGATCTCATTGTGGCATTGGCACAAGCAAACACCGCCTCCTGGACAGCCGTTCTGGCGCGGGCGATCGAGTGCGGGCTGGACAGGGCGGCCTTCGACCGCTTGAAGTCGCTGTTCAAGCCCAAGCCCAGTCAGCTGCTTGCAGCCAGGATGAGCTACAGAGGGGATGAGGTTGTCCTGACCGGCACAGATGCCCGGACGATAGGCGCCGGTTTATTCCGTGAACCGGGGCAGGCGCGCGCATGTCATCCTCTCCAAGGCGGCTGCGACTTTCTCGTCTTGGTCGAGATGAACGAAAAGCTGGTTCTCTGACCCTCAGTGCGGCTGATTGGAAGCCGCCGCCGGGTCTTTTTCTTTTCCGCCAAACCGGTATTGTGCCTGCATATGTTCAAGCTCAGCCTGCTGGCGGTCGGGTCCGTGAAGGAACCGTTTTGGAAAGGCGCGATTGCCGAATACGAAAAGCGCTTGCTCCCGTACGCCAGGATGAAAACCCGCGAAGTTTCCGAAACGCCCTTCAATGCCGCCAGTGAAGCACCCTCCGTGCTGCGTGCCGAAGCGGAACGGCTGACGGCCAGAATTCCGGATGGCGCCTTCACGGTCGCGCTGGTGAAGGAAGGCCGCGCGCTCACGACCGAAAAGTTCGCCGAAACGCTCGACCGCGAAGGCCAGGGCGGCCGCGAGATCGTTTTCCTGATCGGCGGACCGCTCGGATTGAGTTCCGATCTCGCCACCGCCTGCCACATGAAGCTTTCGCTCTCGAGCCTGACGTTCACCCATGGCGAGGCGCGGGCCGTGCTGTTCGAGCAGCTCTATCGCGCCATCACAGTGCTGGCTGGGAAGACGTATCATTACTGAAATGACCCGCGAAGCGAAAAATAAACCCCCGCCGGAAGCGAGGCTTACGGGCGGGTGGAAGCGCGCGATCAACGATCTTCAGAGAGCAGGGTATAGAGAGCCGCGATGACTATAGCGAGAAGCGTGCCGACAAACAAACCCCGATCGACGAATGCAACGGCGTAGATTTTCCTGAGCGTACTCACGGATGCCGAGCCTCCTTATGGGGCATTTCATACCGCAAAATGGCAGCTTTGTCAAGGGTTTGCTAAAGTTGGCCAATCGCCCCCGTGGTGGAATTGGCAGACACGCATGGCTTAGGACCATGTGGCGCAAGCCTTGCTGGTTCGAGTCCAGCCGGGGGCACCAGCGGTGATTTTGCGGTCACGATCGAAAATCGTCATGCCGAACAGCCTTGCGGGCATCCTCGCCGCCTTCGCCGAGCCGGCGCTGCATGCCTGGGCGAACATTTTAGACACGTATTTTTCGGAACGGCTTTTTAAGCGGCTCACGACGCTGGTGTTTTTCTCTTCGTCATTCGGCCTGCTGCTCCTGCCGGTCATTTGGCGGCTCGACCCGCCGATGCGCATTCCAACCGGAACCGCGTGCCTTCTTGCGCTGGCGGCGTTCATCGAAGTGGCCTACCTGTATCCGTATTTCTCGGCGCTCCGACAGGCGGATACATCAGTGGTCGCTTCGCTGTTTTCACTGGGGAAGCTTTTCGTGCCGGCCTTCGCCTTTCTTTTTCTCGGAGAGCGGTTGGCATTCGGCCAATATATGGGCTTCTTCCTGATCACGACCGCCAGCATCTTCCTGGCGCTCGATTTCCGGAAGATGCGGTTTAACCGCGCTTTTCCGTTGATGTTTGCCGCTTCCCTGCTGCTGGCGATTGAATCGATCCTGCTCAAGCACGTCTACGGCACGGGCGTCAGCTGGGGCACGAGCATCGTCTGGATGACCGCGTTCCAATTCTGCATCGCGCTTTTTCTCGTCTTCCTGCCGGGAAATTTCCAAGACCTCCGGAGATCGCTGCCGACCTTCGCCTCATGCGGCGCGCTGCTGATCGGCATGGAAGCGCTGAACTGGGGCGGCACGCTGGCCGGCAATTACGGCCTCTCCCGCATCCCCGTCTCCGTCGCCAAAGGGATCGCCGGTACGCAGCCGATTTTCGTGCTGATCTATGCGCTGGCTTTCGCCCAGCTGTGGCCGAAAGTGTTCAGGGAATATCTCGGGAAGGACGGGGTCGTAAAAAAAATGGTTCAAGACTAGGACAGCTCGCCCGAGGAGCTATACTAGCCTTGTATGGCCG
>CAZHHN010000047.1:0-4423 GCA_964532415.1 uncultured Gammaproteobacteria bacterium | reverse complement strand
CGGCGGGATAGCTCAGTTGGTTAGAGCGTGGGACTCATAAGCCCAAGGTCGAGGGTTCAACTCCCTCTCCCGCTACCAGAAAACGCCTCACACGGATGGGGCGTTTTCTTGTGCCTTGCCGCCGCTTCTTCCGGCTGCTAGAATACCCTGCGTATGTTCATCACCACCCACGCCGCCATCGGCGCGCTGGTCGGCGCCGCGGTGCCGAATCGTTACCTCGCTTTCATGCTCGGGTTCCTCTCCCATTTCCTGGTCGATCGCATCCCGCACGGCGACGAACACATGCTCGATGGCTATAAGTCCGGCGAGAAGGTGCGCCGGGCGATCGCCTATGTGACGATCGATTCGGTCATCGCGCTGTACGTGACGCTCATGATCCTCTCGAACGCGCCCGTCAGCCTGCATGTGTCCATGAAGTGGGGATTGATCGGCAGCATCCTGCCGGATCTCCTGGTCGGCGTGTATGAACTCACCAAAATTAAGCCGTTCTTCCGCCGCTTCACCGCCTTCCACCACAA
Organism: uncultured Gammaproteobacteria bacterium; assembly: GCA_964532415.1. Classification (GTDB taxonomy): domain Bacteria; phylum Patescibacteriota; class Patescibacteriia; order SG8-24; family DYFX01; genus DYFX01. Next base: position 3,905 of record CAZHHN010000047.1, on the reverse strand, counting down.
GAACCATCATGAGTGGATCGCGCGTTTCCGCAAGGGCAAGGACATCCCGTTCAAGTGGGGCGTGGCCTATCAGGTCATCGCGGCCATCATCTTGGTCAAAATCGCCGTCATCGGCTGAAAAAGAAAATATCCCCTTCGGCGCAGGAAGCGTCGGAGGGGATTTCGGTTCAATGGAGCCTGACTTGGCGGACGCGATTGAAGGCAAGACCCTCCCCGCGGTTGCCGTCCGCCATGTAGAGCATCGAACCGTCGGGAACGGCCGTCAGTCCTTCCAAGCCGTGGAACTGGGCGAGGAGGGGGTCATCGTGATCGAGATAGCCGTCCTGTCCGTTTCCGGCGGCGGTCGTGACCGTGTTGCCTGCAATGCGGCGGACGCGGAAGTTGCCGCCGTCGGCGACGTAGATGTCGCCGCTGGCGGTGACGGCGATACCCTGCGGGTGATTGAAGCGTGCCGCGCCCAGGCTCCCGTCGACGAAGTCCGGCAGGCCCGAGCCGGCCAGCGTCACGGTCGTCCCGTCGAAGGCGATCCGCCGGATCGAATGGTCGCCGTAACCCGCCGCGATCAAGCCGTCGCCGTCCACTCCGAGACCGTATGGCGCGGTGAAGCGCGCCACGTCGCCGGTACCGTCGGCCTGACCGGGCATGTCCCAGGCTCCGGCGATGACGTTCAGCGCCATGGTTGCCGGATCGAACAGTTCGATGACGTGATGCTGATAGTCGCTGAGAGCCAGCCGCCCGTCCGGCAAAACCGCCAGACCGCGCGGCCGACCGATCGATTCGACGACGACGCTGACGGAAGCGGCCGTCAGGTCGACCTTCCAGATCGTGCCGGACATGGCGCTGTGTCCGCCGCGTGGGTCGTTGTCCGTCAGGACATAGAGCGTCCCGTCGGCCGCGAAGGCCAGCCCGAACGGGCGCGCGAACCCCGATGGGGTGACGATGGTTGAAGTGACGTGAGTCCCGGCATCGATGACACGCAGCCGGTTGTTGTCGAAGTCGGCGACCACCACCAGGCCGTTCCGGTACGCGACATTGACGGGATTCGAGAAGCGCGCGACCGAGCGGGAACCGTCGACATCACCTGCCTCGTCGGTTCCGGCCAGCGTGCTGGCGCCTTGGGTGAACGGCGGGGCATCGTCTAGGCCGCCGGCATCGCTTCCGCCGCCGCCGCCGCCGCCGTCGGTGCTGCCGCTTCCGTCCACGCCGGCATCGGCGACGATGGTGCCACCATCGCCCGCGTCAGGGGCGGTCGGGGCGGTGTTGGCTCCGCAGGCAGCCAGGCAAGCGGAAAAAACCCAGGAAGAAATACTTCTTCTGATCGTCATGATCACGCACTCCTCTTGAACGGTTGGCATTGCGAAAGGTACGAATGCCGGCAGCTCATCATGAAATCTCCGCCGTGTCAATCGCCCCGCCCCGGGTTCCTCTGTCGATTGACAGGCGCGCGGCTGCAACCTAGCATATGGCTGTCGCGCCACGGTGGCGAAATGGCAGACGCAGGGGACTCAAAATCCCCCGAGGGCAACCTCATGAGGGTTCAAGTCCCTCCCGTGGCACCAGAAAAGACCCGAAATTTTTCGGGTCTTTTCTCTTGACGCCGGATGCTTGCCGTGCGCGGGTCGCCCCGCTACACTGGGGGCGTATGGCTTTGATTCTGTCGGTCGTCAACCAAAAAGGCGGCGTCGGGAAGACCACCACGGCGGTCAATCTCGGCGCGTATCTCGCGCGTCGGGGCAAGTTCGTGCTGCTGGTCGATCTCGATCCGCAGTGCAACGCCACTTCGAACCTCGGCCACGATCACCACGCCATCGAAAAGGGCGTCTACGAGGCGATCACGGGTACGGCCGATTTCCGCGAAATCATCCTGCCGACCCCGATTGAAGGCTATCGTCTGGCTCCGGCCACCCCCAACCTGGCGGGCGCCGGCGTCGAGCTGGTCAATGCCGAGCGACGCGAGTTTAGGCTCGCAGACGCGCTCATGCCCGTCCGGCACGACTACGATTTCATCATCATCGATTCGCCGCCGTCGCTCGGTCTCCTGACCGTCAACGGCCTGATCGCCGCCGATCAGGTGCTGATCCCGGTGCAGGCGGAGTATTTTGCGCTCGAAGGTTTGGGTGCGCTCATGCAGACGATCGATCTTGTCAAGCAGCACGTCAAGCCGGGTTTGGGCGTGCTCGGCGCCGTCATCACCATGTTCGACGGCCGCAACAAGCTCTCGAACGAAGTCATGGGAGAGCTCTATAAGTATTTCCCGAACAAAATTTTCCGTTCGGCCGTACCCCGCAACGTCCGTCTGGCCGAGGCGCCGTCGTACGGAAAGGCGATCGTCGACTACGATCCCGGATCGAAGGGCGCCAAGGCCTACGAGCGCCTGGCGGAAGAAGTCATCGCCGCCGTCGAAGGCGCCGAAGTGCCCGCCGTATGAAAGGAGGACTCGGGAGGGGTCTTTCTGCGTTGATTCCGACGAAGCCGCCCGCGCCGTCCGGTGCGTCCGAACCGGCCGTCTCCAGGCCGCCGGCCGGAGCGGCTGAGGTGGTGCCGGCCGGCGAACGCATCCTGCACGTCCCGGTTGGCGACATCCTGCCGAATCCGCACCAGCCGCGCCGCGATTTCCATCCGGAAGAACTCGAGGAACTCGTCGCCTCGATCAGGGAGTTCGGCATCCTCCAGCCGATCACCGTCACCGAAAAGGGGAACGGGATGTTCGAACTTATCGCCGGCGAGCGCCGCCTGCGTTCCGCCAGGGAGGCTGGCCTCAAGAAAGTGCCGGTCATCGTCCGTGCCGCCAGCGAGCAGCAGAAGCTTGAGCTCGCTTTGATTGAAAACATCCAGCGCTCCGATCTCTCTCCGATCGAGGAAGCCCATGCCTACGCCCGCCTGATGGAGGAGTTCGGCCTGACCCAGGAACAGGCCGCTTTGCGCGTCGGCAAAAGCCGTTCGGCGGTCGCGAACATGCTGCGCCTGCTCAATTTACCCTCCGACATGCAGCTGGCGCTTTCCGACGGGCATATCTCGATGTCGATGGCGCGCGTGCTGTGCGGTATGGACGATCCGGGTGAACGCAAGGCGATGTTCGAGCGCATGCGGAAAGGCGAATTCAACGTCCGGCAGGCGGAAGCCATGTCCCGGGAAAGGAAAGGCGGAGTTCCGGCGCACGGAAGCGTCCGTGACGTGAACCTGCTCGCGGTCGAGGAAGAACTGCGCCGCGCGCTCGGCACCAAAGTCGGCGTCCGCAAGAGCGGCCAGCATGGAAAAATCACCATCGAATTCTACTCCGACGAGGAATTCAAAGGCATCGTGGATCGTCTTCGGCGCTGAGATCAGGGAACGGCAGGGTTGCATTGGCCAAATGTAAAACGCCCAGGATCAGCCGGGGCGTTTTCTGTTGGTGTGGCTGCGGATGCGTTCGCGGGCATGCGGTGTTTTCACGAATTTCAGCCAGTCTAGATTCGGGCCCTTCCGGTTCTTGTCGATGACGATTTCGCACATGTCGCCGGAATACAGCTGAGCATCCAGAGAAGCGATCGTGCCGTTGATGCGGGCCGACGCGCATTTGTCGCCGATGGCCGAATGGATGGCGTAGGCGAAGTCGACCGGTGAGGCGTCTTCGGGCAGGTCGATGACGTCGCCTTTCGGCGTGAAGACGAAAATGCGCTTCTGAAACACGTCGATCTTCAGTTTTTCGAACGATTCGGCCAGCGTCCCGGAGCCGCCCAGCGATTCCTGCAGTTTGACGAGGTCTTTGACCCAGGCGATCTGTGCGTCGATCGCCGCGCGCGATTCCTTGCCTTCTTCGGCATAGTGCCAGTGGGCGGCGATGCCGTATTCGGCCTCTTCGTGCATGCGTTCGGTGCGGATCTGGATCTCGACGATCTCGCCGCCGTCGCAGAAGACGGTCGTGT
>CAZHHN010000046.1:0-4990 GCA_964532415.1 uncultured Gammaproteobacteria bacterium | reverse complement strand
TGAGGTACAACCGCATCATCCTGATGACCGACGCAGACGTCGACGGCGCGCACATCCGTACGCTGCTGCTGACGCTCTTCTACCGCTATCTCCCCGATCTCATCACCAAAGGGCATCTCTACGTCGCCCAGCCTCCCCTCTTCCGCCTGGCCTCCGGCAAGGACATCCGCTACGCCTACGACGAGAGCGCCAAGGAAACGATCTTGAAGGAGATGCTCGACGCGAAGGCTGCAAGGAAAGACGGCAAAGCCGCCAAAGGGAAACCGAAAACGGAGGAAGCGCCCGTGGAAGAAGCGGAGGCCGCGGCGTCCGAAGACGGCGCGCCGGCCGAAGGTGAGCCCGGCGAAGTCACCGCGGTCGGCGGAGTGATGATCCAGCGCTACAAAGGCCTCGGCGAAATGAACCCGGACCAGCTCTGGTCGACGACCATGGATCCGGCCACGCGCGTCATGAAGCAGGTGACGGTCGACGATGCCGACCAGGCCAATAAGATTTTCGACATCCTGATGGGTTCGGAAGTCGAACCGCGCAAGAACTTCATCCAGACGCACGCCAAGAAAGTCAAAAATCTCGACGTGTAGAGAAAGAAAAGGGAGCCGTGAGGCTCTCTTTAGGTGTACAAATTCTTGAAAAAACCGCCCTTACGGGTCGGTCTTCGAGTCAGAAACATGGAGTTCTTCCAGCAGCGGTTCGACGGGTGGAAGCTTGTACACGCCGTCACGATGACCTCTCAGGAGCTGGCCTGTCCCGCGTAAATGCATGATGAGGCGGTTGACCCGGTTCTTCTCGATGCCGAGGCGGAGACCTTCCTGCCGCAGGGCAAGCGTCGTGATCCGACCCGTTTGCCCACGCGCCCAAGCCACGAGCTGTTTCGCTTCCGTTTCACGCTGACGGAGCATCTCCCGCATGGTCGGCCTGCGCTTTTCCGTCGGCAGAACGCCGGAAGGCAGACAGGTGTACCGCTCCTTGCGTCTTTCAATGACGCGTCTTTCGACCAGATCTTCCAGAAAGGTGCGGAGACGCTTTCGCGCTGGAGGAGCTTTGCATCCGAAACGTCCCGCCAGCACCTCGAATGAAGCGGGCTCCAGCCGATTGCGCAGATATGCGCAGAGATCGGCGATGGATTGCTCGGGCGTTTCAAGCGAAAAGAGGCGCGGTACGGGCTTGGCAGACATAGGCGATCCTCAGGTCGGCGAAAGGACCGTCGCCAGTGTAACCTAAAAAGCGAGCCCGTCAATGGATCTACGCGGCCCGCGTTCGGAATAGCGCTTGCGGTGTATGAAAGAGAGAGCCGTAGGGCTCTCTTCGGATGAAAGGCGGATTGGACAGTAACTGGATACGTTCTTCAGAGCACTCCATTCATCGTCCAATCCAGAGAAGGCGAGGGCGCGATGAGTCGCGCGCGCCGAAGCGCACGTTTGCCTGCGCGCCCTCTTCGCGAAGATCGGAGGATCTCCCTGAAGAGGGGGCGAGATGCAGATGTTCGAACGCTCACAGTGAGCAAGGGAGTTCGCGCATCTCGCCGAAAGGTGGAGCGACAAGGGGTGTGACGCGCCGGATGGCGCACTGCTTGTACCGTCGCTCCGGGTAAGGATCGGCCGGACAGATGGGCTTTCGCCTCGCCGAGAGGCAATTGAGCTTACGTCCGGCCGGAAAAGACGGACTGAACACTACGGCTTACGCTCATGAAAGCAAAAGCGGTGACGTTCAATCCGTAAATGGCGAGGGTGCAAGTCTATCAACGCGCCGAAGCGCGTAGTGCCATGCGCACCCTCTTCAGGAAGATCGGGGGATCTCCCTGAAGAAGGGGCGAGATGCAGTATTGCCTGCGCTCACATTGAGCACCCAATGTAACGCATCTCGCCGAAAGGTGGAGCGACAGAAGCGCCATCGCGCCTGAGGGCGCTCTGGGTTGGACGTCGCTCCGGAAAGGGCCGGTCGGACAAAGGCTTCGACGCCCATCGCGGGCAGGGACGATAACGTCCGACCGGAAAAGGCGGATTGGACAGGCACCCCAACGCTTCCAGAAAAGAAGCAGCCCGGGGGAACGTCCAATCCATAAAGGGCGAGGGTGCAAATCTATCAACGCGCCGAAGCGCGTGGTTACATGCGCACCCTCTTCAGGAGGATCGGAAATCTCCCTGAAGAGGGGGCGAGATGCAAGCTACAATACTGCTCATGATGAGCATGCGTACCTGCGCATCTCGCCGAAAGGTGGAGCGACATAAGTTCCGACATCCGCGGGAAAGACGCGGGTACAAACATCAGTGCGTCGCTCCAAAAAGGGCCGGTCGGACGGGATGACATGCATGCAGAGCATAGGACGCCTTGCGTCCGACCGGAAAAGGCGGATCGGATGCAGGAAACACCTGTGTCCGATCCCAAGGCGTACGGTGAACATCGGACTCAGCGTCCTTCACGGACAACAGTATCAACGTTCACCGAACGCCACACCCTATATCAAAAGCCGTCGCCCGTCAACAGCTCCCCTGACCCATTTTCGGGGCCAAGTCGGGTAAAAGGCCGGCCCTCACGGGTCGGCCATGGCGCTCGGATCGATATGATAGAGCCGCCTCTTGCTGTCGTAGCGCAGCACGCCGCCGCCCGTCAGGCGGCGCATGACGCTTCTGTATGTCTGCTCGCTGAGTCCGCGCCGGCGCGCCTCTTTCCGCAGGGTCCGGGGAGCGATCGCCGGGGAACGTGCGCGGACGAAGGCGAGCATCTGTTCGATCCGGCGTTCGCGCAGGCGCGGCCGGGCTTGTCTCAAGGCGTTCTGGTCATAGCACAGCAGGCCGAGAGATCTCATCCGTGCCGCCAGCGCGACGAACGCGTTGTGACGGATGCCGAGCCGTTCCCACGCCTCTTCCTTCAGGCGCGCGATGTCCACGGCCGGACCGTGCCTGCGGGCAAAGCGAAGGAGGCGTTGCATCTGTCGGCGCTGATCGGACGGCATCGCAGACAACCGCGCGGCGGCGGAACGGACAGGCGTCAGGAAATACTGGCCGCCCTCCCTGCAGAGCAGGCCCTCGCCGATGAGTTCCTGCAGCCACTCCCGAATCGCGCCCCGCTCTACCGCGGATACGCATCCGAAGCGCCTGCGGATGCCATCGAACCAGGCGGATCCTCCCTGGCCGCGCAGGTATTCGATCAGTGCGTCTCTTGCCCCCGCCAAGTCCTCGAGCGAAAAGATTTTTTTGGTCCGATAGCCCCAGCGTTCGCCCGTAGTACCGACAGGCAGATCCGGGAGTGGAAGGCTATCCGGCGGATCCGTCCACCTGCACCGCGCGAGCCGATACAGGCTCCGGCCGGGTCCGGGTTCGAGCAACCCGACGCGCGACATGTGCTTCCTGAGCACCCGGAAGCGATTCCGTTTCATGCCCAGGCGCGTCATGGCGAGGCGCACCAAAAAAAAGACGTCGACGATGCCGGTCTGCACCGGCGCGAGCTCGAGCAGCGACCGGACCTGTTCGTCCCGAATACGGAGGTGCTCCTCCATTCGCCTGAAAGGGCGGCTGCCCGGTCCGACCGGAGCCGACGGCGCCGCGACCCGGAAGAACTTGTCTCCCTGATTGGCGAGCAGGCCGCGGTCGACCAAGACGCGCAGGCGGGCGCGCAATGCCCGGCTTCCGGCACCAGGCCCGCAGCCGAAACGCGCCCGAATGCTCAAGAACCAGGCCGCGTTCCCGTTCGCTTCCACATACTCGAGCACATCGTCTTCAAATGTCGCGAGTGAAAAGAGCTTTGGAGTTCTTGTACGGTGCACCGACCCTCCCCACGATTAGCAAAGAAGCCGCCGTTACCATGGCGCGTACCGGGCCGGTTGTCAACGCGCAAGAAAAAACCGGCGGCGTTACGGCCGTCGGATGCGGTTCTGTGATCGTTCCGCCAGCGCGGGGCGGCACCAGGCGTTCGGGAAAAATTCGACGAGCAGTCCGACGATCTCCAGAGAGCGCAGCAGTGTTCCCAAACGCTGCCGTTGTTCGTCCGATACACATCCGAAGCTCCGGCACAGCTCTTCGAACGATATGCCGATCCGTCGCCAATCGAGGCAAGCGACCAGTTGCCCGGCGCCGGCCTCATCCAGCGTAAAGCGTTCCCGCGCCAGGGAGATGTCCTCCCAATCGGCATCGGTGAAAAGAATGCGCTGCGGCAGGCAGCAAGCGGAAATGGCCATCGGCGGATCGTTCCAGTAATGCGCGAAGAGACGCGCCTCCTCCGCCCATTGCCGCCCACGAGGCGTGAGGGCGAACATGCCGTCCACGCAGACAACCCAACCGCTTCGCTCCAAATCGTGAAAGGCCTTCGCCGCTTCGAAATCGTCACGGACGATTCCGGCCCGAACGGCCGCAGTGAACGTGTCGTAACCGGCGGTCACCTGCGGGCAACTCAGCAACCGGCGCAATATCCAGCGGACCATGCCCGACCACAGGCCCGGAACGGGCCGGACCAGCGTCCGCGCCGCGATCGTCTTTCCCGTATTTCCCATGACCTCTCCTTGGCAAGGAGCAATGTACCGCCACTCTAGCAGCCCGCCAAATGCCGTCAATTGACAGGCCGCCGCGCCCGTGCTATGCTGGGGTCGAACAGGGGCCCCACCGGGGCCTCTTTAAAAAACCTCAACGCGTATGGCGCTCAAGGACAATAAACTCATCCGCTACTTTTACGAGGCGAAAGAGGAGCTCGAGAAAGTCGCCTGGCCGAGCCGCGCAGAGGCCGTCCGCGCGACCCTCCTGGTCGTGGGCGTCTCGCTCGGCACCGCCGTCTTCCTCGGCGCGCTCGACTTCGGCTTCAGCCGCGCGCTCGAAGCGCTCATCACCAGGTAAACGTATGCCGAAACAGACACTCCAGCAGGGCCGGCGCTGGTACGCCATCCACACCTACTCGGGTTACGAGGAAAACGTCTCCGACAACCTGAAGCAGCGCATCGAGTCGCTCGACATGCAGGACAAGATCTTCGGCGTGATGATCCCGAAGGAAAAGAAGATCAAGA
>CAZHHN010000045.1:0-4996 GCA_964532415.1 uncultured Gammaproteobacteria bacterium | reverse complement strand
TCACCGGCTTCATCGGCACCGGCACCACACCGACGCCGCTCTCCGATGAGGAAGTCAAGTCGCTCCAGAAGCGCATGGGCGTCGAAGAACCGGAATACAAAATCGACGTCGAAGTCGGCTCCCCCGTTTCAATCGCGGACGGGCCGTTCAAAGGTTTCGAGGGCAAGGTGGCGGACATCGACGAGGCGCGCGGGAAAATCAAGGTGCTCGTCAACATGTTCGGCCGCGAAACGCCGATCGAGCTCGACTTCCTGCAAGTCAAGAAAATTTGATCCAGAAAAGAGAAGGTCCGCTCGGCCCTTCTTTCGTATGATACGATGGAGGCCTATGAAGAAATCCATTCTCGCTGTCATCCTCGGGCTCGTTGCCGGCGCCGTTGCGACCGGCCTGGCCGAGGCGCTCGGCCATCTCCTCTATCGCGTTACGCCACCGTCCGATCCGGCTGCCTTGCGCGCCTTTGTCATGGCGTTGCCTCTCAGAGTGTTCATCTTCCTGCTCGCGGCCTGGGCGCTCGGAGCGCTTCTCGGCCCGGCGGTCGCGACCCATCTCGCTCACGCCAAGCAAGGTTACATCGTCGCCACAATGCTTCTGGCCGGCGCAGTCATCAGCCTGTTTTCGATCCCCAGTCCGGCTTGGTTCGACGTCGCGGGCGTGCTGCTCTATCCGATCTTCGGCGCGCTCGGCGTGCGACTGGGATGCGCGATCAAGCGTCCGATGCACGCCGTCGAGATGCACCCTTCCTGAAACAAAGCCGCCAAATCGAGCTCGACTTCTTCCAAGTCAAGAAAATTTGACCGCCGAAGTCCCGGACCGCCGGGACTTTTGCGTACCGTTCCATCCGGCCCGGCGCTTGACATGGCGCCAGGCTTCTGCGTAGTTTGGAGACATCGACTCCCGTCGATACAGGAAGGCAGGGTCAGACATGAAGACTCCGGAGACGCAGTTCGACCGCAACCTATGGGAGGCTTTGCCACCGCGCCAACGTCAGGTGGTGATCGCAATCGCCCAAGGATACGCCAACGGGCAGATCGCGAAGTCGCTCGAGATCGCCATCAAGACCGTGGACACTCACCGCAGCCGTCTGCTGAAGGGTCTTAACCTGAAGAATAACGCCCAGCTGACGCGGCACATGATCGCATGGGGGTTGATGGACCCAAACGGCAAAGATCTTTCGGCTCCCACCGAGGAGCCGGGCTCCGCCTGATCCGAATTCCCGCTTCTCGACAGGCATCCCGCCCCGACGGGTGCTTTTTTATGAAACGGCCGTTGACGCCGTCGTGCAAATGCGCTACGTTCCCGTTGTCCATACGGACCATTCACCGAAGCCAGAGAGGCGCGAGATGCAGACAGAAGATACGCTGGAGACGCTCCCAACGGCCGGATCAAAGCTGACAGCACGGCAAAAGGAAGTCGCCATCCTTGCAGCAGAAGGCCAAACGCCCCACGAAATCGCCGCAAAGTTGGGCATCGTGGAAAAGACCGCCGGCGATCATAAATATGAGGCAATGCGGAAGTTGGGGCTGGATACCGAGGGCCAACTGGCGCTCTGGGCGATCCGGAATGGGCACAGCGCACCCCCGTCACCATCAGATGACCGGAGCAAGCTGGGCGATCTGAGCTCCCGTGAACACCAGGCAGCCATCTGGCTGGCATGCGGACACACCAGCCGTAAGGTGGCCGATCTCATGAGAAAGACCGCCACCGACAAGCCGCTCAGCATCACGACCGTCAGCAGCCATCGAAGGGCAGCCTACAGGAAGCTCGGGGTGCGCAACGCCCCAGAACTGACCCTCTACATGCTGTCTCGCGGCATGATCACTACCGAAGGCGTTCCGGTCATCCAGTCCAACGGGTAGGCGAAAGGAAGGTGCGCATGCAAGCTCTGAACACGCAGTTGGATTTCTCCCGTTGGAAGACATTAACACCCCGCGAGCGCCAAGTCGCGATTGATCTCGCGAAGGGGCATCCCAATGCCGTTGTCGCGACGAGATTCCATATCACCCCCACGACCGTGGGCACGCACCGCGGCAATGCCCTGAAAAAACTCGGGCTGCGCAACAACGCCGAACTCACGCGCTTCGCGCTCAAGTTTCGCATCATCGACACCGACGGCAACGAGTTGCCGTATGCGGCCCCGCCGCCGGCGGCAGATCCTCCGGATACCGGATCTGAAACCGCCTGACGTCCGCTCATCTTTCTCGCCAAGCGCACCGCTCCCGCGGCGCCTTTTTTGTTCACAACAAAAACGCCTCCGCACATGCAGAGGCCATCCCGGCTGGCGATGCCTGAGGCCGCGTCAGACGGGCGCGAAATGCTGACTTTCGCCGCGTACTCCCCAGAGTGCCCTGGCGGCGCCGAGAAAAGGCAGGAACAGCGCAGCGAGCAAGGCGAAGAATACCGAGATCGCGATCACAATCAGTGCCGAGAGGATTTCCGCCAAACCAGATCCGCGCATGAAGCCTCCTTGCGTGCGGGAGTGGAGATAGATTGCATGCTATTCCGGGCTCCGGCCCTTGTCAAGGGCGGCGGGCCCTGCTAGAGTGCCGGCATTGCAAACCGTGGCCTTAAGGCCTGCTTCTCGGGGCGCACCCAATCTCACCATTCCTATGGCCAAAAAAGTCAAAGCCGTCGTGAAGGTCCAGGCCCCGGCCGGCAAGGCGACCCCCGCCCCGCCGATCGGTCCGACGCTGGGCCAGCACGGCGTGAACATCCAGGACTTCGTCCAGAAGTTCAACGCCGCCACCGCCAAGATGGCCGGCGACATTGTCCCGGCCGTCCTGACGATCTACGAAGACCGCACGTTCGACTTCATCCTCAAGACGCCGCCCGCCTCGACGCTCCTGATGAAAGCCGCCGGCCTCGAAAAGGGTTCCGGCAAGCCGCTCCAGGAGAAAGTCGGCAGGGTCACCAAGGCGCAGATCCGCGAGATCGCCGAAAAGAAGCTGCCCGACCTGAACACCACCGACCTCGACGCCGCCATGCGAACGATCGCCGGTACCGCCCGCCAGATGGGACTGGAAGTGAAGGAATAAGAAAGAAGCCTCGGCGCGCGCCGGGGCTTTCGTTTTCGGGGACGAAGCGGGATCAGATCTCCGCGACGAGCTCCCATGGCCCGCCGCCGTCGCGCAACCAGCCGACATCCACCTCAGCGCGTAGATCCGCCACGGAGAACGCCGATTCCAGGTGCCTGACAAAGATAGGAACACAGACGTTGCCGGGAGGCTTCGCGAGGAAGCGCGCGGAAAAGACCGCGAGCGGGAGGTACGCGAGCACATCCCCTTTCCACAGGCACGCTTGCACGAATTCCGCCGCCTCATGGAAAGTCGCCTGGCGCCATCCTCTTTTTTTCGCGGCAGCCGCTTGAGACGCCTCGGAATCGAACCGGCAGGGAAACACCCGGACGAGCCGCGCAGAGCGGGGAGTCGCCAGCGCTTCCTCAAGAAGCGGCGTCCCGAAGCCCGGCCAATACCCCAAGCTGATGCGACTGAGCTCGAGCTTGGAAAGGACGGCTTCAACCGAAACGGGTTGAACGATCACGGTCGTGCTTGTCGTCATGGCCTTCCGCACCTCATCTGAAGGCGACGGTAGCAGCAATGGCCGCGGACGTCAATGAAGCGGGGCGAAACCTTCCGGGGCCGGGGTCCGGCATAGTAGAATGTCGCATATGAAGAACACCATCCGCCAGATCTATTTCTACGCTGCCACCCTCGTCTTCCTGCTCATGGGCGTGATAGCGCTGATCTCGCTTTTGAATCTCGGGATGAAGACGTATCTTTTCCCGAAGGCGGATTTTCCCTACGGAGGATGCGATAGTCCCTACCCCATGCCCGTACCGGGCGGAGACGCCAAGGTTCCGGGCAAGGAAGACCCGGCCGTCCAACAGGCGCTTTGCGAGAAGAATCAAGCCGCCCAGCGCGAAGCCCAGCGGCAAAATACGCTTGTCCAATATCTTTCGATGCTGATCGTGGCCGTGCCGCTCTTCGGCCTCCATTTCAAATGGGTACAGAAAGAGTGGGAGGAAGCCAAAGCCGGCGGCAACGGGAAGAACGCGTGAGCACAATTGGAAGATCGAAGAAAAGCCGTTTGACAAAACGGCTTTTCTTCGTTACACTTGGGCCCATCTCTCATGTAAAGGAGGAGACATGGGATTAACCGACGCTATGCGGAAGATGCGGGAATTTCGGGCCTGCGTGCCGATCTTCCAGGCAAACATCGATCATTTTACCCGTTTCGATCTCTCGGGGGGATCCGCCGGCCCGACCATCGAGTCCGAGTTCGCCGACATCTTCGACATTCTTCAGCGCGCGCGGCCCGGATCCGAGTACTGTACGAAATGTACAGAAGCACTGTCTACGGCACACGGGATGCCGCGGATCGGCTCGCCGCATTCGCCCGCCGGTTGGGCTACGCCGCGACCGCCGTTCAGGTCTACGGCAACGGCGATCACGACTGGGCCATGGTCGTCACCGGCATGCAGCAGATCGCCTGAACTCCGGCGACACTTGCCAAACTCGCCCGCATCCGATAGGGTGCGGGTATTAAATTTTAAGCACGTGGGACCCCGCATCGCGGGGGTTGGACCACGCTTATCCTATGGGCAAGAAGTACAAAGCCGCCTCGGCGCTGGTCGATCCGAAGAAGACCTACCCGGCCGAAGAGGCCATGGAACTGGTCAAGAAGACGTCAACGGCCAAGTTCGACGCCACCGTCGAAATCCATCTGCGCCTGGGCATCGACCCGAAGAAGTCCGATCAGCAGATCCGCGGCACGGTCAGCCTGCCGTACGGCAGCGGAAAAACGCGCAAGGTCATCGCCTTCGTCTCGGCCGATAAGGAAAAGGAGGCCAAAGAGGCCGGCGCAGACGTCATCGGCACGCAGGAAACAATCGACGAGATCGCCAAGACCGGCAAGTTCGACTTCGACATCGCCGTGGCCACGCCCGACATGATGCCGAAGATGGCCAAGGTCGCGAAGGTCCTCGGTCCGAAGGGCCTGA
>CAZHHN010000044.1:0-5525 GCA_964532415.1 uncultured Gammaproteobacteria bacterium | reverse complement strand
TCAAGCTGATTTCCCCGGTCGCGCTCGAGGACAAGATGCGCTTCGCCATCCGCGAAGGCGGCCGCACGGTCGGTGCCGGCGTCGTGGTCAAAATCATCAAGTAAATTGAGGTTGGCACCCTGCACGGCAACGTGCAGGGTTGCCTGCTGAAATGATCTTTATGGAAGACAAAGCCAAAAGCGGGGACGAAGCCGGACGGGTGCGGATCAAGCTGTGGGCCTTCGATCATCGCGTCTGCGACGAGACGACCCGCCATATCATCGCCACGATCGAGCGCACGGGAGCGTCCGTCAAAGGGCCGATTCCGCTGCCGACCGAGAAGCACAAGTACACCGTCAACCGTTCGACATTCGTCCATAAGAACGCCCGCGAGCAGTACGAGATGCGCGTGCACAAGCGGCTGATCGACATCATCCCGACCGATAAGACGATTGCGGCGCTCATGAACCTGAATTTGCCGGCTGGCGTCGACGTCGAAATCAAAATGTAGCGCGCGCCGTTGAGACCCCGACCTCGTCTCGGAGCGCCCCGCGGCCGTCGTCGTACGTCGAGTACGACTCCGGCCCCGCGGCGCTCCGCGCCCGCGTCCGAAGCGTTCCATGTCCGTGCGGTCCGGTCCGTGTGATCACAATTCAGTCTCGCGAAGGAACGGCAGAGAAAGATGGCATGCATATGGGTGGCTGCGGCGCCAAAACCTCTGGATGAAGCCTTCGCGCGATGGAGAGTTCCGATACAAATTGACTTGTCTCGAACACGCCAAGCCACGCGTACGTGACAGATGCAAGAAGTTTTTGAAACTTCTTGTTTCTGTTATTGCGCGGGACGGGGGAGGATCCCAAGCGAAACGGAGACAGGCATCGAACATCGTTACCGCGTGTTCCTCTGCCTATTATAAGAAGCGTATGAAATTCATCATCGGACGAAAACTCGAAATGACCCAGCGCTACCGCTCCTCGGGAGAGGTCGTGCCCGTCACGCTCGTGAAAGTTGATCCCTGTGTCATCACCCAGGTGAAAACCGCCGCCGTGGACGGCTACGCCGCCGTCCAGGTGGGGACCGGTTCGAAGAAACACCTGGCCAAACCGCAGCTCGGCCATCTCAAGCCGGTCGCAGAGGCGGGCCAGCTCGCCACGCTCCGGGAGTTCCGCCTCGACTCCGTGGAAGGCATCCCGGTCGGCGCCGTCTGCGACACGGAAGCCTTCGTCTCCGGCGACGTCATCGACGTGACCGGCATCTCGAAGGGCAAGGGCTTCCAGGGCGTCGTCAAGCGTCATGGCTTCGCCGGCGGCCCCAAGACTCACGGTCAGAAAGACCAGCTGCGCATGCCGGGTTCGATCGGAGGCGGCGGCCGCAACGGCAAAGGACGCGTCGTCAAAGGGATGCGCATGGCCGGCCGCATGGGCGGCGACCGCGTGACCGTCAAGAATCTCGAGATCGTCGAAGTCATGGCGGACCAGGGACTGCTCGCCGTCAAAGGCGCCGTGCCCGGCGCCCGCGGCGCGACGCTGCTCATCACCGCTCCGGGTCAGATGAAATACGTCGAAACCGCCAAGCCGGCCGAAGCGCCCGCTCCGGCCGAAACCGCGGCCGCCGAAACCGCCGCCTGATAAGACCACATATGTCCAAGATCAACGTCTACAACATGGAGGGCAAGGTGGTCTCCGAGCGCGAGCTCGCCCCCAAGCTCTTCGGGGTGAAGGTCAACGAAGGCCTGGTCCATCTCGCCGCCGAGGCGCAGATGGCCAACAGCCGCGTCGCTTCCGGCCACACCAAGACCCGCGGCGAAGTCCGCGGCGGCGGCAAGAAGCCCTGGAAGCAGAAGGGGACCGGCCGCGCCCGTCACGGCTCGATCCGCTCGCCGATCTGGGTCGGCGGCGGCATTACCTTCGGTCCGCGCCCGAACCGGAATTTCTCCAAGAAGATCAATCGCAAGAGCAGGAAAGTCGCGCTTGCCATGGCGCTCTCCGACAAAGCGCGCGGCGAGGCGCTGCTCGGTCTCGACGCACTTGAAGTCAAGGATGGCAAAACCAGGCTGATGGCCGGCATGCTTCGGAAGCTCCCGGTCGGACGCAGAGTGCTGCTCGTCCTGCCGAAAGCCGACAAAATGGCGGTGCGCGCCTCGCGCAACCTCCAGCATCTCTGGACGGTCACGGCCGGCGACCTGAATCTGCTCGATGTCCTCAGGGCCGACACCGTCGTGGCTCCGGTCGCGACGCTCGACCTGCTCGAAAAGGCCTACAAGAACTGATATGGGATTCTTCAACCGCAAAAAAGACGAGGCGAAAAACGCCAAGAAATCGACGGCGCCCAAAGCTGAGAAGCCGAAGGCGGAAGCCAAGCCTGACGAACCGAAAAAGGAAGTGAAGATCGATGCCGCTCCCCGCGAGACCGGCGCCGCCTACCGGATCCTCCTTCGTCCGATCGTCACCGAAAAAACGACGCGCCTCGGGCATCTCAACCAGTACGCCTTCGAGGTCGCCGTGACCGCCAACAAGCTCGAGATCCGCAAGGCCGTGCAGTCCGTCTACGGCGTTACACCGACGGACGTCCGTGTCATGCGCATCCTCGGCAAGCCGGTGCGCGGCCGCCGCGGCGCTTCCCGCCGGAGCTCCTGGCGCAAGGCGATCGTCACGCTCAAGAAGGGCGACCGCATCGATCAGTTCGCCAACGCCTAACCGCGCAGTATGCCGATCAAATCCTACCGACCCACCACCTTCGGCCGCCGCGGCGCCAGCGTCAACGCGAACGAAGATATCACCAAACACACCCCGGAGAAGTCGCTGCTCGTCCACAAGACGCGCATCAGCGGCCGCAACTCGCAGGGCAAGATCACCGTTCGCCATCGCGGCGGCGGCGCCAAGCGCATGGTGCGCGTGGTCGACTTCATGCGCGACAAGTACGATGTCCCGGCCCGTATCTCGGCGATCGAATACGATCCGGGCCGCGGCGGCCGCCTGGCCCTCCTGAACTACCTCGACGGCGAGAAGCGCTATATCCTGGCGCCCGCCGGCCTCAAGGTCGGGGACGCGGTCCTGTCCTCGAAAGAAAAGATCGAAAGCAAAGTCGGCAACCGCATGCCGCTCAGGCACGTTCCGGTCGGTCTCGTGGTCCATGACGTCGAACTCTATGCCGGCAGCGGCGGCAAGATGGTCCGCGGGGCCGGAAACGGCGCGCAGGTCATGGCGATCGAAGGCGAGATGGCCCAGCTCAAGCTGCCTTCCGGCGAGTACCGCATGGTTTCGAAGGAGTGCGCGGCCACCATCGGGTTGGTCTCCAATCCCGACCATTGGCTGGTGCGCCTCGGCAAGGCCGGCCGCATGCGCCACAAAGGCTTCCGCCCGCGCGTTCGCGGCAAGGTCATGAACCCGGTCGACCATCCGCACGGCGGCGGCGAAGGCAAGAACCCGATCGGTCACACCCAGCCGAAGACCCCGTGGGGCAAGCCGGCGCTCGGTGTGAAGACCCGCAAGCCCAAGAAGCAGTCCTCGAAATTCATCGTGAAGCGCCGCAAATAATATGTCGCGATCACTGAAAAAGGGGCCGTTCACGGACCCGAAACTCCTGAAGAAGCTCTCGAAGTTCAAACCGGGCGACAAAACCGTCATCAAGACCTGGTCGCGCTCGTCCGTCATCACGCCGGAAATGGTCGGATACGCGATCGGCGTGCACAACGGCAAGACGCACGTGCCGATCACGGTCGTCGAGAACATGGTCGGCCACCGTCTGGGCGAATTCGCTCCGACGCGCAAGTTCCAGCGCCACGGCGGCAAACTCACCAAAGAGATCGAAGCCGCCAAGGTTGCCACGGCCGCTCCGGCCGCAGCCCCGGCCGCCAAGAAGTAAACCCCTATGCCGGAAGTCAAAGCCCACACCCGCCATCTCCGCATGTCGCCCCGCAAGGTGCGTCTCGTGGTTGATGCTGTCCGGGGCATGGCCGTCGGGCCGGCGCTCGCGCAGCTGACCTTCATGTCGCGCGCCGCCGCCCGTCCGGTCCGGAAACTGCTCGAATCGGCCATTGCCAATGCCGAGCACAATTTCCAGCTCGATCGCGAGGGCCTCTACATCAAGTCCGCCCTGGTCAATCAGGGACCGACGCTCAAGCGCTTCCGCCCGCGCGCCATGGGCTCGGCTGCGCCGATCCTGAAACGCACGTCCCACATCACCCTCGTGCTCGATTCGAAAACCGGCGCGCGGAAAGCCGCCGGAGCCCCGAAAGCCGAAGCGCACGATCACGACCATGACCATGCCGGTCACGATCATGACCACGGAGAAAAAGCCAAGAAAGCCGTGAGGAAGACCGCCGTTAAGAAAGCCGCCGCGAAGAAGTAAACCTATGGGTCATAAAGTCAATCCGAAAATCTTCCGCGTCGGCACGATCTACGGCTGGGATTCGAAATGGTTCAGCCGCAAGAACTACAAGCCCAATCTGCGCCAGGATGTCGAGATCCGCGACTTCCTGCGCGCCGCGCTGCGCGAGGCCGCCGTCGACAGAATCGAAATCGACCGCTCCTCCAATCAGGTGACGATCACCGTCCATTCCGGCAAGCCAGGCTTCGTGATCGGCCGCGCCGGCACCGGCATCGAGGACCTCAAGAAGAAGCTGGCCGCCAGGTTCTTCAGTGACAAAAAGACGAAGATGCAGCTCAACGTCGTCGAGGTTTCGCATCCGACGCTTTCGGCGGCCATCACCGTGCAGAACATGATCGCCGATCTCGAGAAGCGCATGCCCTTCCGCCGCATCCTGAAGCAGACGATCGACCGCGCCCAGAAAGCCGGCGCGCTGGGCGTGAAAGTCATGGTGTCCGGACGCCTGAACGGCGCCGAGATCGCCCGCCGCGAAATGCTCTCCTGGGGTTCGGTGCCGCTCCAGAACCTGCGCGCCGATATTAATTACGCGGCGGATTTCGCCCGCACGATTTTCGGCGCGATCGGCGTGAAAGTCTGGATCTACCGCGGCGAGATTTTCGACAAGTCCGGCGTCGCTCCGGCCCTCAGGGGCCCGGCCGAACGGTCGTTCCGCCCCGGCGGCGACCGTCGCGGTCCGCGCCCTCCCGCGCCTGCGGGCCGTCCGGCCCCCCGCGCCGCCGCTCCCGCCCCTAAAAAGGCCGCCGCCTAAGCTTCCGCTATGTTGCTTCCGAAAAAAGTCAAGCACCGCAAGTGGCACAAGCTGAGGAGTTCCGGCCTCCAGAAAGCCACCACCAAGCTGACGCTCAGCTTCGGCGAGTTCGGCCTCAAGGCGCTCACGCCGGCCTGGGTCACTTCGCGCCAGATCGAGGCGGCACGGCGCGCCATGGCGCGCTACACCAAGCGCGGCGGCAAGATCTGGATCCGCATCTTCCCCGACAAGCCCGTCACCATGAAGGGGCTCGAAGTGCCGATGGGCGGCGGCAAGGGCGGCGTGGACCATTACGTTGCCATCGTGCGTCCGGGCACCATCGTCTTCGAGATGGACGGCGTGCCGGCCGATGCCGCGCGCGAAGCGATGCGCCTCGCGGCCTTCAAGATGCCGTTCCGCTCGCGCTTCA
>CAZHHN010000043.1:0-5833 GCA_964532415.1 uncultured Gammaproteobacteria bacterium | reverse complement strand
GCTTCCGCTGGATCATCGACGCCGCCAACGCCGTGAAGGGCCGCTCGATGGCCGACAAGCTCGGCAACGAGATCGTCTCGGCAGCGGCCGGCGAAGGCAACGCCGTCAAGAAGAAGATGGACGTCCATCGCATGGCAGAAGCCAACAGGGCGTTCGCCCATTTCGCGCGGTAATCGCGAACGGCGCAATCTTTTATGCCCCGTGAATATTCCCTTGAGAAGACCCGCAACATCGGCATCATCGCCCACATCGACGCCGGCAAGACGACCGTCTCCGAGCGCGTGCTCTTCTATACCGGCAAGAAGCACAAGATCGGCGAAGTGCACGAAGGCGAGGCGACCATGGACTGGCTGGAACAGGAGCGCGAGCGCGGCATCACCATCACCGCCGCCGCCACGACCTGCTTCTGGAAGGACCACCGCATCAACCTGATCGATACGCCCGGACACATCGACTTCACGGTCGAGGTCAAGCGTTCGCTGCGCGTGCTCGACGGCGCCTGCGTCATCTTCGACGGCGTGGCCGGCGTCGAGCCGCAGTCCGAGACCAACTGGCACTATGCCGACGATTACAAGGTTCCGCGCCTGTGCTTCATCAACAAGCTCGACCGCACCGGCGCCGATTTTTTCAAGGACCTGAAATCGATCCACGATCGCCTCACCAAGAACGCCTATCCGATCCAGCTGCCGATCGGCCAGGAGGACGGCTTCGTTGGCATCATCGACCTGCTCGAGCGCAAAGCCCATATCTACAAGGATGATCTCGGACAGAAGGTCGACGTCATCGAGATTCCCGAAGAGTATAAAGCTTCCGCCGAAGAGTGGCGCCACAAACTGGTCGAGGCGATCTGCGAGAACGACGAGAAGCTGCTCGATACCTACCTGGCCGGCGGGGAAATCCCGGTCGCGGATTTGAAGCGCGTGCTGCGCCAGGCCACGATCGAGTTCAAGATCGTGCCGGTGCTGTGTGGCTCGGCGCTCAAGAACAAAGGCGTCCAGCAGATGCTCGATGCCGTCATTGACTACCTGCCGAATCCGCTCGATATCAAGCCGATTCTCGCCCACGACCCGGACGACGCCTCCAAGGAAGTCGTCGTGAAGTACAGCGATGACGAGCCGTTCACGGCGCTGGCCTTCAAGGTCGCGGCCGATCCGTTCGTCGGCAAGCTCGCCTTCTTCCGCGTCTACAGCGGAACGCTCAAGGCCGGTTCGTACGTCCTCAATACCGCCAATGGCGAGCGCGAGCGCATCGGCCGCATCGTCCGCCTGCACGCCAACCAGCGCGAGGACGTCGATCAGGTCTATGCCGGCGACATCGCCGCCGCCGTCGGTCTGAAGTCGACCTTCACCGGACACACGCTCTGTGACGAGAAGCGTCCGGTCATTCTCGAATCCATCACCTTCCCCGAGCCGGTCATCTCGCTCGCCATCGAGCCGAAGACCAAGGCCGACCAGGAAAAGATGGGCGTGGCGCTCTCGAAGCTGGCCGAGGAAGACCCGACCTTCCGCGTGCGTTCCGACGAAGAGACCCTGCAGACCATCATTGCCGGCATGGGCGAACTGCATCTGGAAATCATCGTCGACCGCATGAAGCGCGAGTTCAAAGTCGAAGCCAACGTCGGCAAGCCGCAGGTGGCGTACAAGGAAGCCATCAAGGGCAAGGCCGAGGCCGAAGGCAAGTACATCAAGCAGTCCGGCGGACGCGGCCAATACGGCCATTGCTGGCTGCGCGTCGAGCCGAACGAGCGCGGCAAGGGCGTCGAGTTCCTCGAGGAGATCAAGGGCGGCGCCATCCCGAAGGAGTTCATCAAGCCGATCGAGAAGGGCGTGGTCGAAACCTGCGAGAAAGGCGTGCTGGCGGGCTACCCGCTGCTCGACGTCATCGCCACCGTCTTCGACGGCTCCTACCACGACGTCGACTCGTCCGAAATCGCCTTCAAGATCGCGGGCTCGATGGCCTTCGTCGACGCCTGCCGGAAAGCCGGTCTGGTGCTGCTCGAACCGATCATGAAGGTCGAGGTGCTCATGCCCGAACAGTCGATGGGCGACATCATCGGCGACATCAACTCCAAGCGCGGCCAGGTCCAGGAGATGCGCGACCGCGGCGGCATCAAGGTCGTCGAAGCGATGGTCCCGCTGGCCGAGATGTTCGGCTACGCCACCCAGCTGCGCTCGATCTCGCAGGGCCGCGCCTCGTACTCGATGACCTTCGACCACTACGAGGAAGTCCCGAAGAACGTCGAGATGGCCATTCTCGAAGGGAAGAACAAGCGCTAAGCGCAATATTAAAGACGCCCCTGCGGGGGCGTCTTTAAGTATGACACCCGCCGCTTGTTTAGTGCCGATCTGGGCGCCAGATAACAAAACGCTCCGCGATGCGGAGCATGGCCTGATGCGAAACATCGCGGCCGGGATGGGAGTGCTGCAGCCGATGTTCAGCGATCGTCCGGTAAGCGGGTCTCGACGTGCACGGAAATGCCCTGCGGATGATATACCCGGAGAAGGGCGCCGTTTACCTGAGCTTCCAGCGAGTGCCGCACTTTGGCATCGCGGTTGGAAAAGTTCTCCGGCCAGCTCCAGAGCCGGATCTCGGCAATGACGGGCGTCGTCTCGTCCAGGCCGAAGGCCAGGACGTTGGGGTACTCGACGACGACCTGGATGTCGCTGCCATGGGTGGTGAAGAACGATCGGCAGTCTTGTCGGATCTCCCTCGCGATCTCAGCAGCCAATCCGGAACGTGGATCGGGATCGTTGGCCGCAAAGCGATGATTGTGAATCTGGACACGGATCATTTGATTCCTCCTGTCAGGGCTGGCCCGATCCAACCACGTTTGGCCGAGAAAGTCAAGGCCGGCCGGTCTTCAGAAAAACAGATGCCGCAGCGCGATCAGGGCGATGAGTAGCCAGACGACATTCAGCACGACCGGCTGATAGGCTCTTTTCTTTGCGGAAACGATGATGATGCCGAGCGCGCCGCTGGCGTTCAGCAGCTGATAAGCGAGGTTGCGCGCGTCGACCATGCCGAAGCTCAGCAGCGCGTAGGCGCCGAGGATGGCGAAGGTTCCGTACCAGCCGAGCGCTTCGATCAGCAGAGGGCGCACGCGCATATGAGAACAGTATAGGCCCGCCTGCCGCTGAAGACAAAAACCACCGGCGCAGGGAACGTCAGTCGTCGCCCGACCAGACACTTTCTTGAAGCGCGACAGCGGTTCGAACGCATACCTCGACCGGCCGCCGATCGCTGAATTCCCGCGCCATCTCCCCGTGCTTCCGCGCCAGCAAACGTGAACGAGCGGCCGCAGTAGATCCTCCTTTGTTTGGGCCGAGTATGCCATCGTAAACGCGTTTATCAAGATCTTGACCGGCGGGCTGCAATGTGTTAGGTTGCCGCCGACGGGAAGGAGATCTTTCATGGAAGAGCTCAAGATGGTGCTGTTCATGGTTGCGGTCATTGCCACGGTCCTTGCGTCGATCTGCTGGGTTGTTGTGCAGAGGGTTCGGGAGGAACGCGCAAGGGCGGAGAAAATCGATGAGCTTCGCGCACTCGTGCACACCGCCCGAGCGAATACCGGTCTGGGACAGATCGAAAGAATTCGGGAGGATTGCTCGAAGTTCAGCATCGCCTATATCGAGATCGGAACGAAGGGCGATGAATTGGATGCTCTCATGCAGCAGGCGCACATTAATGCGGCTGGATTCATGTTGGGGGAACTGCGTAAAGGCGGTATAGGCCACTCACGCAGTGATCTATGCGCTGATATCTTCGATGAGTTGGCCTCAGCCGACCGCTATAACGCGGCTGTTATCGGTGCGAACTGGGCGGAGCTGCGCGACCTCCGTAAGAAGGACTTGCTCGAACAGGCGAGGCACCGGTATCGCCTGTACGTGCTCGGCAGGCAAGACTATTACCACCAGCCGGGCAAGCGTCTTTCTCGAAGCGACGCGATGGCGGTGATCGAACAGATCCTCATTCGCGCTTGCGGAGAATTGACCGATCTCGACCCGAGCCTCAATGCGGACCAGTGGGAAGCGCTCAGATTCGATCGCGCGAGCTGACGCTTCTTTTTTATTTGGCTTGACACCCCAAAATTTTGCGCTACAGTAGGGCCACTTAACGCTATCCGCCTATGCAGGAAGAAACTTTGAAACGGCTCCTGTCCCTGATCGAAAAGACCGGGGATCGGCTTATTGTGACCGACTCGGCGGGGGAACACCCCTACGTCCTGATGGCGTTGGAACATTACGAAAAACTGACCGTCGGTTCCTGGAAGCCGGAGGTCATCAGGCATGAACCGCATCCCCCTCAGGCGCTCCCGGTCTCGAACGTGGAACCCGACAACAAGCCTCCGAAGCGTGAAATTCCTCTGTGGAAAGCTCAGAATCCAGCTCCTGTGGGGCCAAGGCTGCCGCAAGATCGACCCAGATACGAAGAGCAGCCGCCAGCCACGAGTCAGAAGCCGGTTTCCAGCGCGCCTCCGTCCGCACCTGCTCCGAAACCGGTCCAGCCGCCGGCCGCCGAAATCCTTCCGGAGCCCGAAGGCGAAGAGCAATTCTATCTGGAACCGCTCGAATAAGCCCAGTCTGGTGCGCTCGCGCTCAAAAATAAGGCCAAAAAGCCGCTCTTGACCGCTTTTTTGGCCTCTGCTACACTCCCTTCCGATACACGTCAACTTTTTTATTTACTATCTACGTATGGCTGACATGTTCGATCGCTCCAAGCCGCACGTGAACGTGGGCACCATCGGCCACGTTGACCACGGCAAGACCACCTTGACCGCCGCTATCCTCGCGGTGTCCAAGGCCATGGGCAACACCGCCCAGGATAAGAAAGTCGACGACTTGGACAAGGCTCCGGAGTCGAAGGCCCGCGGCATCACCATCGCCACGGCGCACGTCGAGTACGAGACCGCCAAGCGCCACTACGCGCACGTCGACTGCCCGGGACACGCCGACTACGTCAAGAACATGATCACCGGCGCCGCGCAGATGGACGGCGCGATCTTGGTCGTGTCCGCCACCGACGGCCCGATGCCGCAGACCCGCGAGCACATCCTGCTTGCCCGCCAGGTCGGCGTTCCGTCGATCGTCGTCTTCCTGAACAAGTGCGACATGGTCGACGACAAGGAGCTGATCGATCTGGTCGAAGAGGAAGTCCGCGATCTGCTGAAGAAATACCAGTTCCCGGGCGACACCACCCCGATCATCCGCGGTTCGGCGCTTGAAGCGCTCAACAACCCGGGCGACGAGACCAAATCCGGTCCGGTCCGCCAGCTGCTCAACACCCTCGACGAATACATTCCGCAGCCGGAGCGCGAGACCGACAAGCCGTTCCTGATGCCGGTCGAGGACGTCTTCTCGATCGAGGGCCGCGGCACCGTCGTGACCGGACGCATCGAGCGCGGCACCGTCAACCTGAACGACGCCGTCGAAATCGTCGGCCTCGGCGACACCCGCAACACCGTCATCACCGGTATCGAGATGTTCAACAAGCAGCTCGACAAGGGCCTCGCCGGCGACAACGCCGGTCTGCTCCTCCGCGGCACCAAGAAGGAAGAGATCGAGCGCGGCATGGTCCTCGCCAAGACGGGTTCCATCAAGCCGCACACCGAATTCGAAGCCCAGATCTACGCCCTCACCAAGGAGGAAGGCGGCCGCCACAAGCCGTTCTTCAAGGGCTACAAGCCGCAGTTCTACATCCGCACGACCGACGTGACGGGCGAGATCGAGCTGCCGGCCGGCGTCGAGATGATCATGCCGGGCGACACCCAGAACCTGAAGATCAAGCTGATTTCCCCGGTCGCGCTCGAGGACAAGATGCGCTTCGCCATCCGCGA
>CAZHHN010000042.1:0-6328 GCA_964532415.1 uncultured Gammaproteobacteria bacterium | reverse complement strand
GCGGCCATACAAGGCTAGTATAGCTCCTCGGGCGAGCTGTCCTAGTCTTGAACCTTTGAGACATCCTTTCAACTATCTTTGCGAGACGTTCCGGTCAGGCGAAATGAGACATTTTGAGAATAAAAATAGATACATTGAAAGTATCTCACGGGCCGTTGAAAAGCCTGCTCTGAGCCGCAGTTTAGATGCTGTATCCAAGGAGGAAGGGGAATTGGTAGAATCCAAATCTATGGAGAATGGCGTATTGAAATTGGTCATCGTCTCCGGCCTGCCTGGTGCTGGTAAGAGCGCTCTCGCTGAAGGTATCGCTCAAAAAATAGGGTCGCCGGTTTTTTCCGTTGACCCGATCGAATCTTCGATGATCAAAGCTGGTCTTCCAAGAAATTTTGAAACTGGCCTTGCAGCTTACCTTGTTGCGGAAACGCTGGCGTCGGAACAATTGAAGCTTGGTATATCCGCCATCATCGATGCGGTCAGTCCCGTGGAAGAAGCTAGGGAAATGTGGCGAGCTTTGTCAAAGCGGTTTGATGCTCGACTGAGGATTATCGAATGCGTGTTGAGTCCTGAAGTGCATAAAGAAAGGATTAATTCCAGGGTCCGTAACATGCACGGAATCCCAGAAGTAACCTGGGCTGATGTGGAGGATCGCCGCAGGCAGTTTGTCCCATGGAACGAGGAAAGGCTGGTCATTGATTCAGCTGAGAAGATCGAGGACAATGTGGAAAAAGCAATGGAGTATATAAACCATTAGGGTATCCGCACTATTTTCGACTTGTATGATCTATCTCATCGGAGGTGCCCCGCGTGTCGGAAAGAGCATCGCAGCGAAAGCGATTGCGCACGCAACAAGCACCGCGCCTTTTTCTACTGATGATGTTTGCGGACAAATATCGACAGCAATGTCGGAAGAGGAGCGAGCTTTAAAATTTCCTTTGCCAGGATTTTCTGGCGACCCCACTGAAAATACCTTGAGTCCAGAAGATCGCGTTAAACTGCAAATTGTCTCTGCGCAATCGCTCGAACCGGAGATCGATCGAATGATTGCCGATGCGGTCTCTAACCAAGAAACCCTCATACTGGAAGGTGTTCATCTGTTACCGGACCATGTTCGTTCTCTTGTTGAGCAATACGGCTTAAAAAATATCAGTCCGGTCTTTGTGGGGTCAGAAGACGTTGGCCGTGTCGTTGAGGGCATTCAAAAGAACACCAATCCGAATAACTGGTTGAAGGAAAGCGATCCGGCTGTGATTCGGCAGGTTGCCGAGTTTGCCGCCGCGTTTAGCGCATGGATTCGAGATGAGGCAGAACGTAATTCACTTATCTATATGGAACGTTCAGACGATTTTGAAGGTGACATGAAACGCGTCATCGGTTTTTACGCTAACCCAGAACTCAAGAAATCACCGAGATAAAGCATCTTTAGAGCTGAAACTGGACCCAGCTCCTATGGCGCACACTTCAAAGCTTATTATTCTCCGAGGCAACTCTGGCTCCGGAAAAAGTACCGTGGCGAAAAAACTGAGAGAGACCAGTGCCCGCAAGATCGCGCTTGTCGAACAAGATAACATTCGCCGCACGATCTTGAAGGAAAAAGAAACCGATGACGGAGCCAACATCGCTCTCATTGCCCAGATCGTCGAGTTCGCGCTCGGTCGGGGATACGACGTCATTTTGGAGGGAATCCTGAATTTTCATCGTTACGGCAGGATGCTCGAACGGCTCCGTGGACGGTGCTCAGAGGCGCACGTCTATTATTTCGATATCTCGCTCGAAGAAACCCTGCGGAGGCATGCCACCAAACCGTGCGCCCATGAGTTCGGGGAGAAGGAGATGCGGAAGTGGTATACGCACCGCGATCTTACGCACTTTCAGGGTGAAAAGATCATTTCGGAGGATTTTTCATTAGAGCAAACGGTCGGGATGATCATGGAGAGCGCGGGGCTGCGGGCCAGGTCTCTTTGAGACGCCTTGGTCATGTTCTTGCAGCCCCAGTTTCATGGTACTTTGACATCTGAGCCCGGTTTGGGCCTTGGGAAGGAAGAGTGAAAGCGATGAAGAAGCTCTTTTGCGTTTTCTTTGCGGCAGCGCTGGCTGCCTGCGTCGATGTACCCGATATCTCCGGTCCGACGGCGTCTGATCCCGCGGTCGATCCGCACGTATCCGCAAGAAGTGCGGACACGACCGCGGCAGGATCGGATGCGGATCCCGAAGAAGGCCTGAACTGCACCCCTACCGGCAGCATATGTTGCAGCGGTAACGTCTGCACGTGTTGCAACCCGGAGTACCCCTCGGGCTGCCAGCGCTGTTAACGCGGAAGGCTTTCGCCGCATCATGAAGATGCGGTTTTTTTATTGGAAATCCCCTCGTTTTGTTTCCTTGCTGACGCGGCCTTCCACGGCTCAACTCCTGTTCGGATTCCGGTCGTTGTCTGGTTTGTCTTGGTTGCGGCGGTTTTTGTTTGACCATGAAAACACCTCCATCTCAGAAGGTGTTCTTCGGTGCCGGGCACCTCAGTTTTCCGAAAGGCGTTCAACAGGGCTCACCATCCGAGTCTCGGAACCTTGAAACAGAAGCATTTTATGAGTGGCGCACCCCCCCTTTTTCTCGACATCACTCGCTCCTGATGAGCCGTTCACCAATCGTCTGCATCCATTCAGCACCTCCTTCAAGCAAGAGGCGTTTTCCGACTTCTGCCAATTCGTGCCAGCTGCCCGTCCGCGCAAGGTCTTCCGCCTGCCCGTGCTCAAAATACGCCCGATACAGCAGTTCTTTCGGGAGCCCCTGAGCGAACAATCTTTCCAACTCCTCCCGTTCGATCCTGTAGGCATGCGAATGCTCCTGTCCAAGAACCTCCATCTTCAAGTTTTTCGTGATCGCCTCATTCAGCCAACTCGTAGTGAGGTCGCCGGATCCCATCCCCACTCTTCGTAGACCATTTTCCGGCGTGCCCTGGCCGGAAATCGCATGAAAGAGCTCATGGGTAAACGTGTGTTCCAGCCGCCCTTCTCCTTGGGGAAGCGCGCTGACGGAAAACAACCGCACTTGGCGATATTCGGCATCGTAGTCCCCGCCAGCCTTCTTGTGGCTGGAATCGAGTAACAGGACCTCGATACCCGCAAGACGACGCTCGATCTCTTCCATGCCGAACGGTATCGTGCCCGCATCGACAAGACGCTGCGCGCGTTCCTTGAATCGGGCGAGCAGCGGCGGGAGCTCCTGTTCGTTGAATTGCTTGTTTGCCTGCTCCATGAAGCTGAAGTGCGCCTCGGCCAACCTCTCCAGCAGCCCGATAGAAACGAGATCTCCTTCGAGGAGACCAAAGATGCTGCAGAATTTTTCTTGCGCAAGCCCCGTCAGGGATTTTTCCAGATCGCTCCCTTTCAATCTTTCGATGATCGAAACGGCTAGAAAAAGATTGTTTTTTATGGCACTCCTGAAATCCCGCTCCGCCTGATCCAAGTGGCGTTGGAGCTCTTGTCGATCCGGCGCCTCTTCCGAGTGCTCGTCGATGGAAGATAAGACGTCGCGGTACGACCTTAGCTTGGCCAGCTCTTTCCTCAGGAAGATCGGTCTGCGTTCTATCTCGCGTGCGAGAGCATCTTCTGCGCGCCATTGCGCCATCCACTGGTCAAAAAGAGGATCTGGCGGCTGGTGAGAGCGCCCATTGTCGTCTGTCTGTGCGCCAAATTCGGGAACCACCGGCGCCGTCGTTTGCGCGGGCCGATCTTCGGGCCTGAAACAGGCGTCTGCGATTTCCGCCATCGAGAAACCGTCCTCGCGCATGAGCTTCTCAAGGTCAGGTCGCGCTGCGCGCAGTTCGTCTGCCGAGAAGCGCGACATGAGATCGGTGATCATCAAATGCCGCACGATCGGACTTTCAATCCGGGACAACAGGCTCCCGGCACGCTCGAGGCGATTTTTTAGGGAACTCAACAAAAGGTCCAGCGTCTCGCGGATGGAAAGATCCGCCTCTTCATCCAATTGGATGCCTTCAAGCTCTTCATCTGATTGAACGTGGCCAAACGTCCGGTTTATAGCATCGATCGCGCCTTGAAGTTCGGGTTCTGCCTCCTGTCTTTCGGATCGAGAGAGTTCGTCTGTGGATTCGAACGACATATTAAAATCTTTGGAGATAAGGCATCACGAAGTGCGCCGGTCTCATGGAGCAAGGAAATGGTATCCCATGAAAAACATGCGTGCAACGGAAGATCCAAAGCGGCACCCTGCATTTTGAAATTTAAGAAGGTTGAGCCTTACGGACGGGTCTTCCTCGGTGCCTAGCCTCCCGCCTGTGGCATTGCATGAGACCGCTTATCCATGCCTCGACGTAGGTCTGTGTTTTAGCTTCCAACCCCCACGTCCGTTTCGGTTGCCATACTCACCCTAACAATCTTGGTATACCATTTATCACTTCGGCTGGTCGGCCTTCCTGGCGCGCCAGAGAGATGTTATTGAAACAAAAACACCGGGTCGAACCGGTGTTTTTGCGTTCAATTTCAGGCATTCCGGTCTATCGGAACTCTGTCCGATTTGCCCGGATGTTCCGGTCTACCCGAACTTAATTTCTTTGGCTCGGAGGCTTGGATTCGAACCAAGATAAACGGCTTCAAAGGCCGCTGTCCTACCATTGGACGACCCCCGAACGCATGGGCAGACTATCGAAAACACGTGAGGACGTCAAAGGGCGGAGAAAGTCGTTTTTTGTTATACTGCCCGCATGTCTCGAAAAACGCTCATCCTTCTCATCGGTGTCGCGTTGCTGGTGTCCGCCGCCGCGGCCGCATTGGCATATGTCACCGCGCGAAAGCTGGTTGCGCCGGCCGGGTCGTCGGATCGAGTTTCCTGTACGATGGAAGTGAGGCAATGTCCCGACGGCAGCTCTGTCGGCCGCCGGGGACCGAAATGCGAATTCGCGCCATGCTCCAGTCTGTCGCCGACGCCGACTCCGGCGACGACCTGCGGACCGGATCAAGGCGCTTGCCAGAGTGGCTACAGCTGCATTCAGCGTTGCGGGCCGCCCGTCGTCCGGGTCGATACGCCTCCGCCGACCTGGTATTGCGAGGCCGATGCCATCGCCGCGAAACCGGGACGATGCCCGATCTGCCTCGCCGAGGGTACGCGCATCGGCGCGCCGAACGGCGACGTGCGCGTGCAGGATCTGCGCATCGGCGATCGCGTCTGGTCGATCGGCCAAGATGGCAAGAAAATCTCCAGCCGGGTGACGGCCGTCGCGCGCACGCCCGTTCCGAAGACGCATCGCGTCGTGCATCTCGTGCTGGACGATCATCGTGAACTTCGGGTCTCGCCCGATCATCCGACCGCCGCCGGAACGCGCGTCGGCGACCTGCACCTCGGCGACCGCTATGACGGCGCCCGCGTCGCGAAGGCCGAACTCGTGCCATATGAAAGTGACGCCACTTACGATCTCTTGCCCGACGGCGGGACCGGCCTGTATTGGGCTGACGGCATCCTGATGGGCAGCACGCTGAAAGATCGTTAACTCTTCCGGCCCGGATTTGGCACGTCGGTCGCGGACGCCGAGAACGCGAACTTGACGTGGCCGGGTTTTGATGCTATTTCTGTGACAGCCATTTACCCGCGGAGGTCGCATGTTCTTGGATTGGCTGTATTCGACCGAAGAATGGAAGGGATGGGGTTGGAACGTCCTGACGTGGGTTTTCATCGCCATGCAGTGCATAAATATCCTGCAGGGCTGGGCAGTGGTCAGGCAATTCCATCGAATCGGACGGCTGCGTTCCGGTGCGTCGGTCTCGGTGCCGCTTTTCGCCTTCGCAGCCAACGTCTTCCTGACGTTCCTTGTGTACGGAATCGCCGTTTGCAGTCTGGCGGCGGTGCTGAACGGCACCCTCGGCTGCCTCTACCTGGCGGTAGTGTTCCGTCTCGCCCGCTATCGGCGCTTCTCGCCGGTCGACTGGATGATGCTCGGCGCAGTGCCAATCGTGATTGTCGCCATGTGCGTCACCTCCCATCGGGGCGTCCTGCTGGCGGTGCTGATGGGTATCGGCATCCTGCCGCTCGTCCACCAAACGTTGATCGTGCATCGCGCGCGCAGCATTGGGGCGATCGAACCGCGCTTCCTGCTGGTTTTTGCCGCTTCCTCGACGTTTCTCGGCATGTACGGATTCGCCATCGGCGACCTGGTCCTCGAGATCGTCAACCCGATCGCGGCCGCGGTCCAGTGCGTGACGATTGCTCTTTGGCTCTCATATCGCCGGCATCCCTTCGACATGACCCCCTAATGGGTCTTTTTGTAGGGTAATGCCTGAGTTAGCCACCGGCGAGGTGGCTTTTCTCTTTTAGTTTTAGC
>CAZHHN010000041.1:0-6444 GCA_964532415.1 uncultured Gammaproteobacteria bacterium | reverse complement strand
CAGGTCGGCCAGCTCGTCGATCACGACCACCAGATACGGCATCTTCTCGTCGGCCGATTCGTTATAGGAACCGATGTCGCGCTTGCCGAAACGCGCCAGCTGGGTGAAGCGGCGATCCATCTCGCCGATCGTCCATTTGAGGGCGTTGAGCGTTTTGCCGACTTCGGTGATGGCCGGCACCAGCAGGTGCGGGATGTGATTGTAGGCGGTGAGTTCCACGCGTTTCGGGTCGACCATGATGAAACGCAGCTCGTCCGGCCCGTGGCTGTAGAGCAGCGAGACGATGATCGAGTTCAGGCAGACGGTTTTTCCGGAACCGGTCGAGCCGGCCACGAGCATGTGCGGCATGCGCGCCAGGTCGGCCAGCCACGGCTTGCCGGCCACGTCCTTGCCGAGCGCGATCCGGAGCGCCGCCCGCGAGCCGCGGAATTCCTCCGATTCGAGCACGTCGCGCAGGTTCACGACGGCGACGGCTTGGTTCGGCACCTCGATGCCGACCAGCGACTTGCCGGGAATCGGCGCCTCGATGCGAATTGGATGCGCCGCCAGCGAAAGCGCCAGGTCGTTGTTGAGCGCGGTGATGCGGTTCAGCTTGATGCCGTCGTGCGGCTTGAGCGTGAACTGCGTGACGGTCGGACCGACCGAAACCTCGCCCATCTCGCAGGGGACGCCGAAGTTCTCGAGCGTTTTCTGGATGACATGCTGATTGCGCGCGATGTCGCCCGATTGCGGCTTGGTCGATTTGTTGTTGAGCAGATCATACGGCAACGCGACCTTACGCCAGACCTTCTTCTTCATCGGAGCGTCAGCCGCCGCTTCGGCAATGACGGGAACGCCGGCCGCCTTTCCGTCTTCCGTTCCGTCCTCTTTCACGCGTTTTGAAGAGAACGAAAAGGCCGGCTTGTCTGCGGGCGCGATGACGGGCGGGGGAGCGCCGATCGTGCCGCCGTTCTCCTGGGGCTTCTTCTGCAGGAAGCCCATCAGCGCGCGATGCGGAAAAACGATGCCTTCAAGCGACGTCTTGAACATGAGCAGCAGTGAAGCGAGCAGCGTGCCGCTGATGACGATGACCGCCCCCCAGAAACCGAGACCCTGTTCGAGCAGGTAGCTGAGCAGCATGCCGAGATACCCGCCGCCCGTTTCGAGACGCTGTCCGAAAACGACGCCTTCCGGATGCGAAATCAGCAGGTGGATCAGCGATGCCAGCGCCAGGATGAACAGCCCGGCACCGAGCTTGGCCGCGGCATCGAAGGTTTTTGCGGCGACGCTCCGCATCCGGCCGGCGGCGATGAACAGCAAAAAGGCCGGCAGGAGCGGGAAGAGCCGGCCGAGCAGCCGATGGTTGAAGGAGTTCAGATAGCCGCCGACCACGCCGGCCAAGTTGAAAGCCGCCAGCGTGAAGAGCAGCGCGCACATGAACAGCAGGATGGTGACAAGCCCCCGCCGCGTGTCCGGGCTGAGTTCAAGCCGGTCTTGGGCCGAGGTTGATTCCGGTTTTCCGCCCCGTTTTCCGTTGCCGTTCTTTCTGGATTTCTGTGATGCCATGGGGCTGTTTTTACATGCCGCATTGTACCAGCACGCCCGTCGGGGCAAAACCCCCTGAAAAAAGAAAGGCGCCATCCTGCAGAATGCGGGAATGGCGCGACGGAACGGAAGGAACGGATTGCGATCAGCCGAGATCAAGGAGGTTATCGCCGGGATCGCGGACGGACCCGTCGCTGCCGAGCGAGATGTCACCAGTGTCGTCGATTGTGTCGACCTCGAGTGCGGGCGATGAACTCGTCCCGTCGATGTCCAACTCGATTGAATCCGCAAGCTGATCAATGAGCGGATCTGATTCATCCGGCCGGTCGGAGGCCGGGGCGGTTGCGTGCCACCCCGCTTCCGCGCGCCGCCGCCGTGCATTTCTCTGCAAGGCGGCCCGCACGTCTTCCAGTGTTATGACATGGTGCTCGTCGTCCGCGCGCCGCTTCGCCAGCTTTTGCGCGTATGCCGTATGAGTCATTAACCCGTCGACATTCGACAGGTACCCGTCAATGAGCTCCTGAACCGCTGCCGGCTCGCCCTTCGCTCCCACCATCGCATCGATGGATGCGCTCGTGCCGTCGCAGAAACGGATGAACGATTCCCGCAGCCCCGTGTGTTGCGTATTCAGGCAGCTGGCGGACAGATATCGGCAGCTCGTGAATAATCGCATGACGGAATTAAACAGCCGATCCCCATCCGCCAGCTCTCCGCCCGCCAGCTGTACTGCCTGCATCAGGCGGAAATCGTGGCATGCTTCCTCCAAGAATGTAGGCACGAGCAGGTGCTTGTATAGTGTGGCCGGTGAAATCTGCAGCACAGCGATCCCGGTCTGCTCGCCGTACCTGCCCCCTCTGCCGCTCAGGGTAATGCGCAGGAGGACATTCTCATCCTCCACACGCAGTTCTCCGTGCACGGTAGCGAGCACGCGCTGCCTCGTATCGTCGCGCCGCTCCGACGTCCAATTACCGTGTCCAGAGAAAATGCAGCTTTCCACGGCTTTCCAGGGGATCACCACCTCCGGCATGCGCAGGTCTTCCGGAACGGTGTCCTCCCCGGTCTTAAACAAGGCGCACAGCTCCGCGCCCCACACGTCTTTCCCGGATTGGGTCAAACCCCGCAGGCGCGGTCGTACATACAAGGGGAGCTTCGCATCGAATTCAATACCCTCCGGCTCCAGCATAAAATCTTCCGACATGATTCGTGCCTTTCTTTTCTTTGCCGGAGGTCCGGCGTGACGGTGATGGGTCCTCGGACCCGGTGATTGTGAAAGTGCGATCCTCCTTCGCGATCGACACTCCTACTATCTCGTTTCTGCTCGAAACCGCAAGAGGCTGGCTCCTGACGGAACCAGCCTCCATTCAGGCCGAAGCCTTACGGTTTCGGATCCGCGGAATTATACGGACGTTTACATGGGACCATGTAAGGTGCGTGTCCGCGAACTCCGCAGGTCCGAAATCGCGTCTCCATACGGCATCCGGCTTTCCAGGAACGAGTTGGAGGCGTTAAGTGGCGCGGCCCGCCGAAGCGGCGCGCCTGTCGGACCGTAATCCAGAGGGAGTCCAGCGGTGCCGGAATTCTCCTGGACGGACGGCCCGTCCCGCCCGGCCGGTGAAGGCTGGACGGAATGGCACTCCTCCAATCCGTTCCTGAAAAGGCCGCGTCCTTCCGCCGAGACTGACCCCGAGAGAACTGGGGGGTTATGGCCCGCGTTTCGCAGAAGCGACGCGTGCCGCGAACGGGCCTCGAGAGCCGTTCCAGCCGAAGCCGGAGCGGTACTCAAGGCGTCGTTCGTGCCCTTTTCGGCCCGAAGGCCCCCAGGACGAACCCACCATGTCTCTCGGGAAGAGTCCGATGGTGACCCGGTACAATAGCACGGTGGACATCTTTTGTCAAGTATATTTGTCAAATAATCAAGAAAAATCTATTTTTAAGCTTAATTTAATGTTAATTTAATTTGAAAAATACTGGTTAAAATGAAAATTGACAAGTAAAGCCCGTACTCGAATATTTTGATAAATGCGTAAAATGCATCGTGAGGACTTCCATTTATTTGGCTAGATTGAGATATTTTTCGTTGGTATTGACATGTTCGCCATTTTCCGCTTGACACCATAAATACCGCATGATACTCTCCTGACGAAATCAACGCCGTGGTGCTTTTCGTTCCTCGTCCGATTTAAGAAAAGGATCTCCCCCTCAAAAGGGGCGGGGTTTTCTTTTTTTGGCCCCAACGAAACGCCATCGCCGCGATCAGCCACTGTCCGACCCTCATCGGCCGAACTGTCCCGAGGATCCCGGAGTGAGATTTAAGTCAGGCTTCACTCCATTTTTCTTGCGGTATGCAGATCAAGCGCACCCAGCCGAAAGCGAGAGAGCGTGTCTCGTTTTCGCGGCTGAAGGAAGTGTTTCCGCTGCCCGACCTGATCGAGGTTCAGAAAGATTCGTACGCTTGGCTCTTCAAGGAGGGCCTGCGCGAGCTGTTCGACGAGATCTCGCCGGTCAAGGATTTCATCGGACGCGACCTTGAGCTGTACTTCCTCGACTACTATCTCGACGAGCCCAAGTTCGACGAGAAGACGTCGATGGCCAAGAACCTCACCTACGAGGCGTCGCTGCGCGTCAAGACGCGCCTGATCAACAAGCGCACGGCCGAAGTCCGCGAGCAGGAAATTTTCCTGGGCGACTTCCCGATCATGACCGACCGCGGCACGTACATCATCAACGGCATCGAACGCGTGGTGGTGTCGCAGCTGGTGCGCTCCGCCGGCGTCTTCTTCACGCATGAGATGAACCGCGGCCGCAAGCAGTTCGGCGCGAAAATCATCCCGAACCGCGGCGCCTGGCTGGAGATGGAAACCGACGCCAACGACGTCATCTGGGTGAAGATCGACCGCAAGCGCCGCGTGGCCGTCACGGCCCTGATGCGCGCCTTCGGCTACTCCAGCGACGAGGAGATTCTGAGCCTCTTCGCCGACATCGACACGCATCCCAACCACACCTACGTCACCGCAACGCTTTCCAAAGACGAAGCGAAGAACGAAGAAGACGGCCTGCGCGAGGTCTACAAGCGCATCCGTCCGGGCGACCTGGCCACGACCGACAACGCCCGTTCGCTCATCCATTCGATGTTCTTCAACTTCGACCGGTACGATCTGCACCGCGTCGGCCGCTACAAGTTCTCGCAGCGCTTCGGCCTCCAGTCCAGCAAGGACGAGATCGAGAAGCCCGAGCACCGCATCCTCAAGAAGGAGGACATCGTGATGATCGTTCGCGAGATCATCCGCCTGAACAACACGCAGGAGGATTCCGACGACGTCGACCACCTCGGCAACCGCCGCGTCCGCGCGGTCGGCGAACTCGTGCAGAACCGCCTGCGCGTCGGTCTGGCGCGCATGGAGCGCATCATCAAGGACCGCATGTCCACCATGGACATCACCCAGCTGACGCCTTCGAAGCTGATCAACGCCCGCCCGGTCATCGGCGTCATCCGCGAGTTCTTCATGAGCTCGCAGCTCTCGCAGTTCATGGACCAGACCAACCCGCTGGCCGAACTCGAGCACAAGCGCCGCCTTTCGGCCATGGGTCCCGGCGGCCTCTCGCGCGAGCGGGCCGGTTTCGACGTCCGCGACGTGCACCGCACCCACTACGGCCGCATCTGCCCGATCGCGACGCCGGAAGGGCCGAACATCGGCATGGTCGGCCACCTTTCGACGTACGCCCGCATCAACGAATACGGCTTCATCGAGACGCCCTATCGCAAGGTCGCGAAGGAGAAAGACGGCCGCACGCGCGTAACCGACGAGGTCGTCTACCTGAACGCCTTCCAGGAAGAGAAGGTCGTCACGACCGCCGCCACCACGCCCATCGACGAGAAGGGCTATTTCACCCAGGAAAAAGTGCCGGGCCGCCGCCACGGCGAACCGGCAACCGTTCCGACCGACGCCATCGAATACATGGACGTCAATTCCCGCCAGATCATCTCGGTCGCCACGGCCTGCATCCCGTTCCTCGAACATGACGACGCCGTCCGCGCGCTCATGGGCACCAACATGCAGCGCCAAGCCATCCCGACCATCAAGCCGGACGCGCCGATCGTCGGCACCGGCATGGAATGGCGCTCGGCCCGCGACTCCGGACACGTCATCCTTTCCGAACTCGACGGCGAAGTCAGCAAGATCCAGGGCGACCTGATCGAGGTCACCGCCGCCGACGGCGAACGCAGGAGCTACCCGCTCAACAAGTTCGTCCGTTCCAACCACTCCACCTGCATCAACCAGCGCCCGATCGTGCTGCCCGGCCAGAAGGTAAAGAAGGGTGAAGCGCTGGCGGACGGCCCGGCCACCGACGGCGGCGAGTTGGCGCTCGGCCAGAACGTGCTGGTCGGCTTCCTTTCGTGGGAAGGCTACAACTATGAAGACGCCATCATCCTGTCGGAGCGCATGGTGCACAACGACCGCTACACCTCGATCCACATCGAGAACTACACGATCGAAGTGCGCGAGACCAAGCTCGGTCCGGAAATGGTCACCTCCGACATCCCGAACGTCTCCGAGGAGAAGCTCCGCAATCTCGACGAGAATGGCATCATCCGCATCGGCGCCGAAGTCTCTTCTGGCGATATCCTGGTCGGCAAGATCACGCCCAAGGGCGAAACCGAACTCTCGGCCGAGGAGAAGCTGCTCCGCGCCATCTTTGGCGAGAAGGCCCGCGACGTGCGCGACTCCTCGCTCTATCTTGAGCATGGCGAGCGCGGCAAGGTGATCGACATCAAAATCTTCTCGCGCGAGGCGGGCGACAAGCTTTCGCCCGGCGTCATTCAGGCGATCCAGATTTCGATCGCCGACCTCCGCAAAATCCAGGTCGGCGACAAGATGGCCGGCCGCCACGGCAACAAGGGCGTCATCTCCAAGATCGTCC
>CAZHHN010000040.1:0-6914 GCA_964532415.1 uncultured Gammaproteobacteria bacterium | reverse complement strand
TTCACCGTCACGGCCGGTCCCGGCAACGTGCTGATGCAGGACGCTTTCTCGATGTGCGAAGCGATGCGCCTGCCGGTCGTGGCCTTCATCAACCAGCGCGGCGGGCCGTCGACATCGACGGTCATCTATTCCCAATCGGAAGTGACGCTGACGGCTTTCGGCGGTAACGGCAACGGCTACCGCATCGTCTACGCGCCGTCGAACCTCCAGGAGCTGTACGATTACGGCATCAAGGCTTTCAACACCGCCTGGAAGTACCGCTTTCCGACGTTCGTGCTCTCCGACGGCTACCAGGCCAAAATGATGGGCGAGGTCGAAATCTACGATCCGCACACGCGCGGCGTCGAAATGGTGCACACCGAACGCTATCTTTTGGAAGAAAAGCGCGATCGGCCGATCGACCGGGTCGTGCCGACGCCGGAAGTCCATATCCGCGTCCAGGACGGCGTGGAATATTCCTGCTATCGCAACTGCCTGAACCTCGAGGAAGAAACGCTGAAAGTGAATCTCGAGATCAAGGCAGCCTGGGACGCGGTGGCGGACGAGATCGAAGAGCATGAAACGTATGGCGATGAAAAGGCCGAAACGCTGATTGTGGCGTTCGGCATTGTCGGTGCGGCCGCCAGACAGGCCATCGATCAGCTCTCCGCCTCCGCCGGAGGCGGCGGGGCGAGACTTTTCCGCCCGATCACGCTCCGGCCGTTTCCGTCCGGCGCGCTGAAAGAAGCGGCCAAGGGCGCCAAACGCATCGTCGTCCCGGAATCCGCCATCGCGCAGCTTTCGCGTTTGGTGAAGGAGGTCCTGTACGGCGTCACCGACGCGCCGATGATCGAATACCACCGCCCGTCGATCGGCATCAATGTCGAGGAGATCGTGGCGCTGGTGGAACAGGGACGCGTATGAGCGAATCCGTTGCCCAACTCGCGTTCCCGAAGTGCGTACGGATCGAATCCAAGCCGCACCTTTTCTGTCCGGGCTGCGGGCATCCGGAAGTCCTGAAGGCCTTCGGCTTCGCGGTCGACGAACTCGGACTCCAGCAACGGGTGGCGTTCGGCGTCGATATCGGCTGCTCGCTTCTCGCTTTCGACTTCTTCAACATCGATACGATCGAAACGCATCACGGCCGGACGGTGCCGGTCATGGTCGGCATCCGGCGCGGCAATCCGCAGGCCGTGTCGGTCGCCTACGTCGGCGACGGGGGAGCCTACGCCATTGGCATGGGGTCGCTCACGAACGCCGCCATCCGTGACGAAAACATTCTGGTGATCGTCGTCAACAACGCCGTCTATGCCATGACCGGCGGCCAGGAGGCGCCGACCACCCTGCCGGGAACGAAAACCGCCACCACCCCGTACGGCGCCGACAACCATTTCGTGAAAGGTCCCGACCTCATCCGTCACCTCAATCCGACCGCCTGGATCGCGCGCGGCATCACCACGCGGCAGCTCGAACTCCGCAGGTTGATGAAAGGGGCGTTGGAGTTCGTCAAAAACGAAAAAGGGTTCGCCTTCCTGGAAGTGCTCTCGCCCTGCACGCTCAACTGGGGCACGATCGAGGATCCGCATGCCACCTTCGATATCCTCGAGAACAAGATGGCCAGGGTCTACAGGCTCGGCAGCTTCTGATATGCAGGAGACGTTCAAGATCGTCATCTGCGGGGAAGGCGGCCAAGGCGTGCAGTCGATCGCCAAGATCATCGCCCAAGCGGCCTTCGATCAGGGAAAGAAAGCCGTCTACGTGCCGTATTTCTCGACCGAAAAGCGCGGCGGCGTGACCGAAGCCTTTGCCCAGATCGGCGACTTCGTGCCGGCGTACCCGAAATTTTCCAAGGCGGATTTGTGGGTCGTGCTCTCCCAGCGCGCCATCGAGCGTATCGAGCCGTATCTGAAGGACGAGACCGTCGTCATCGTCAACAGCTACCTGGTGAAAGATCTCTCAACGATCGCGCGCTGGAAGCCGACGGAGATCGACGCCGGACGCATCGCCAAGGAGGAATTCAGGAAGCCGCGCGTGTTCAACATGGTCATGATGGGCGCGATGGTCAAGCGCATCCCCGGGCTCGACAAAGACACGTTCGAGGCGGCGCTCGATCACGTCTTCGCTTCGAAATATGTCAAAGATCCCGCCCTGAAGGATTTGAATCGGAAAGCGTTTGAACGAGGCTATGAACTCGCCTGAGATGGATCGCGGCACGTCCGAAGCGCTCGCGCGCTTTCGGCCCAAAACGGAAGAGAACGCCAAGATCCGCGTCACGCGTTTCAACGGGCTTTGTAAATCCTGCGGCGCATGCGTGATGAAATGTCCGGTCAACGCCATCAGCTGGCACACCAAAGATCTGGGGATGCTCGGCGAACCCGGCATCTACATCGATCTCGACAAGTGCATCGGCTGCGAAACCTGCGAGCGCATTTGTCCCGACTCCGCCATCAAAATCACGAACAAGCGGCTTGGTCAGGAGAGGTGGAAGAAAGGCCTTCTAGGATGGATCGTCAGGAGCAATGCCAAATGGATTGAGCTGGCCGTCACGACGTTCCATGCGCCGAAGTCGCGTCTCGCGAAGTTCGGGAAGTCGAAAGACAAGACTCTGATCGCCAGACTGGTGAGGTTCCTCCTCGGCTACGATGAAACCCCGATTGTGAAGCACTATGACGAGACAGAATGAACATCCGGCGATCGGCCGCGAAGTGCGGATCGAATACTCCGCCCGTCACGTGCATCTTTCGCAGGATCATCAGGACATCCTTTTCGGTCCCGGCTATCAGATGAAGATTCTGAAAGAGCTGTCGCAAACGGGGCAATACGCCTGCGGGGAAAAGGTGATCGTTAAAGGTTCCAAAGGGCAGGCGGAGGCGCGCGTGCTCGGGCCATGTCGCAGGCAGACGCAGGTCGAGTTGGCGTTTTCCGACGGGTTCAAGCTGGGAATCGAGATGCCGGTGCGCGTTTCGGGCGACCTGGCCGGTACCGGGCGCTGCGAACTGATCGGACCGAAGGGCTCCGTCGGGCTGACGGAAGGCGTCATCAATGACGAACGGCACCTGCACGCGTCGGAACAGGAAGCCGAAGCGCTGGGTTTGAAGCACGGCGACGTCATTTC
The DNA here is from genome assembly GCA_964532415.1 of uncultured Gammaproteobacteria bacterium. Taxonomy (GTDB): domain Bacteria; phylum Patescibacteriota; class Patescibacteriia; order SG8-24; family DYFX01; genus DYFX01. The sequence goes on along the minus strand of CAZHHN010000040.1, from coordinate 3,820 downwards.
GGTGCGCGTGCCGGGCGAGACGCCCATTACGGTCCATCAGGTGGCGGTCCGCGTGCACCCGAGCTTCCGGCTGAATATCCATCTCGACACCGACGAAGCGAATGCGGCTTCGCTCTCCGAACAAGGCCGCTTCGGTACGATCGTGGCGGTTCAGGCCGTATGATTTTCGTCGTCAATTCAGGATCGTCGTCGCTCAAGTTCAAGCTCTTCGGTTCCAGGCTGAAAGTTTTGGCTTCCGGCATTGTCGAACGCATCGGCCTGCCCGCGCCGTTTTTGAGCATGAAGGCCGGCACGGACGACATCGAACAGAAACTACAGCGGATCGGCGATCAGGCGGATGCGTTACAGGCCGTCTTTCATGCGTTGGCCGCGCGCGGTTTTGACGCGCGACAGGCGAAGGCGTTTGGCCACCGTCTCGTGCACGGAGGCACCGACTTCGCGGCGCCGGTCCGTGTTGATTCCCGGGTCATCGCCAAACTCAAGGCGCTCTACAAGCTGGCGCCGCTGCATAACCCGCCGAATGTCATGGGTATCGAGGCGGTTATGAAGCTCGCGCCCGGCGTGCCGAACGTGGCCGTATTCGACACCGCCTTCTATCGAAAAATGCCGGAGTACGCCTACATGTACGCGCTGCCGTATGAGTTATTCAAAAAACATGGCGTGCGCAAGTACGGCTTTCACGGCATTTCTCATGAATACGTCGCGCATGAGGCGGCTAGGCGCCTGAAGAAGCCGCTCGCGAAGCTGAAGCTCGCGACCTGCCATCTCGGTTCGGGCGCGTCGGTTACGGCCGTCAAAAACGGCATGGCGGTCGACACCAGCATGGGCTTCACGCCGCTCGAAGGGCTGACGATGTCGACGCGCTGCGGCGATATCGACGCGGAAATTCCGGTTTGGCTGATGCGCGAACTGAAGATGACGCCGGATCAGGTTGACGAATTGATGAATAAAAAATCGGGTACGTTCGGCATCTGCGGCCACAAAGACATGCGGGACGTCATTGAAGGCGCCAGAAAAGGGGAGAAGCGCTCCAAGCTGGCGCTCGGGATGTTCGTTTACGATGTCGTCCGCTACATTGGGCAGTTCATGACCGTCATGGGCGGTTGCGATGCGGTCGTTTTCACCGCCGGCGTCGGGGAGCGTTCCGAAATAATTCGGAATATGATCATGAAGTGGTTAAAGCCGTTTCGCCTGAAAATGCTGGTCGTGCCGACCGATGAAGAGGGAATGATCGCACGGCAGACGTCCACGTTGCTGAAGCTCCGTAGTTGACAAGAGCGCATCGGCTCGTTAAAAATGCGAGCATCAGTTCTTTTGGCTCTCGATGAACGGGGCCCATGCTGGGCCGTCCGACTGACGGGCCGTAACGCGAGGAATTCCTTCCGTGGCAATAGATATCGTGACTCCTCCAATCACGCTCGCCGAGATGATCGAGTCCGGCCGCTATGACTGGGTCGGCGCCACCCTCAACGATCAGAATTTTTCCGTCCAACCCGCACAGTTTATCACGGAGGGACTCTCTCTCGTCGAATTTGAAAGAAGGATGTCGACCGACGATCTCATTCGGCAGATCCTGAAGAGCGGGAGGCAGCCGGGGACCATCGAGGGACTCTTCGCTTACGGCAGGGAGAACCCCGATGCTCAGCGGCACGGTCCGATCGTCGTCCTGGGTTCTTTCTGCACGCTGGGTGGTCGGCGCCATTTCCCGTTCTTGTTCGGAGATGGGACCGCGCGAAGGGCCGCCACGATTAATGAGGTGCCGGGGCCGCGCTGGCGGTTGGAGACGAGGTATCTCGTTTCTTCCGCTCCTTGCCCGTAATGGTTCTGAGGAGGCCCATTCGTGTTTCGCGGTAATCAGGAGCTTCCCGGCCCGGCACGCATTGCGCGCACCGGGTGGTTTTTGTGAATGGACCTTTTTCAGTCCGCGTCCGCCGCATTTGCCGAGAAGCGGGAATGGCATAGAATAAGGCTGATGATCCTCAAGCTTCTCAATCGGGAATCCAAGACGATCGCCGGCGCCGCCTTCATCATCGGGGCGAGCGCCGTGTTGTCGCGCCTGCTCGGATTGATCCGGGATCGCCTGCTGGTTTCGCATTTCGGCCTCGGCGATGCACTCGACGCCTACTACGCTTCCTTCCAGGTTCCGAATTTCATCTTCGCCCTGCTGGTGCTCGGCACGCTCTCGGTCGCCTTCATTCCGGTTTTCGCCGACTATCTGGCGCGCGGTCTGCGCGAGCAGGCCTGGGAAATGATGAACCGCGTCCTGTCGATCACGCTGGCCGTGATGGGCGGGCTGTGCCTCGTCCTTTCGTTCGGCGCACCCTGGCTCGTGCCGATCATCGCGCCTGGCTTCTCCGGCGCCAAGCTGGCGCTGGCCGTCGATCTGACGCGCGTCATGATGCTCTCGCCGTTTTTCTTCGCCGTGTCGGCGGTATTTTCCAGCGTCCTGAACGCTTCCCGCCGCTTCGTGGTCGTCTCGTTCGCTCCGCTGCTCTACAATGCTTCGATCATTTTCGGCATCGTCTGCCTTTCGAAAATCTTCGGCGTGATGGGCGTGGCCTACGGCGCCGTTCTTGGCGCCGCGCTGCATCTCCTGGTCCAGATCCCGGGCGTCGCCGCGCTCGGCTGGAAGCCCGCCTTCCGCTTCGACGCGAAGCACGAAGGCGTGCGCGAGGTCGGCCGGCTGTTCCTTCCGCGCGTCTTCGGCATCGATATCTCGCAGATCAGCCAGTTCGTGGGCACCTCGATCGGCACGACCTTCGGCACCGGCGCGCCGACCGTCTTCAACCTGGCCATGAACATCGCGGCCGTCCCGATCGGGGCCATCGCCATCCCGTTTGCCATCGCCGCTTTTCCCGATCTTTCGGAAACGGCCGCCCGGCGCGATCGGGCGGGTTTCATCGGAACCTTCTCCTCGGCCTTCCGTCAGATGCTGTTTTTCCTTTTTCCGCTCTCGGCACTGGCGCTGGTCCTGCGCGTTCAGATTGTGCGCGTGCTGATCGGCCAGAGAGGCCTGTCGTGGAGCGATACGCGGCTGGCCGCGGCCGCCTTCGCGTTCTTCGCCGTTTCACTGGCGCTGCAGGGCCTCACTCCGCTCTTGGCGCGCGCTTTTTATGCGCTCAAAAACACTTTGATTCCCGTTCTGGTTTCCGGGGCGGCCATGATCATCGAAATCGCCTTTGTGTTCATCCTGAAAGCTTGGTTGGCGAGCGCTCCCGGCATGGGCATGGCGCGGATCTGGCTGGGCCTTTTCGGCGTCGATGACTTCCGCGTCCTCGCCCTGCCGCTGGCGTTTTCGGTCGCTTCGCTCGCGCAGGTGGCGCTTTTGATCGTCTTCCTGCGCCGACGTTTCGGCCCGCTCGGCGGCGGCCGGCTTTTCCGTGCCGGCATGAAATTCCTGACCGCCTCTCTGGCCGCGGCCGTTGTCGCCGCAATCGTCGTTTCGCCTTTCCGGCAGACGCTCGATACGAGAAGTTTTCTCCAAATCTTTGAAGAAGCGGCGTTTGCCAGCCTTGCGGGCCTGTCTACATATACGCTGACGCTGTGGTTCATGAAATCTGAAGAATTGGTTGCGACGATCGCGGCTTTGCGTCGTCGCCTGCGGCCTGCCCGTGCCATTGACCGTTGATTTTTCTCAGCCAGTTCCTGCACATGGGGGCGGTCTTTCTTTAGCGGTTTCCATGCATTGAATCGAAAGCCGATCTCTGATAGCGTTGACCCAGCATGCCGTCCGAAATCCGAAATTTCTGCATCATCGCCCACATTGACCACGGGAAATCGACCCTGGCCGACCGTTTTTTGGAATTCACCGGCACCGTTT
>CAZHHN010000039.1:0-7386 GCA_964532415.1 uncultured Gammaproteobacteria bacterium | reverse complement strand
GAAAACAAAAACTGCCACTTGGTTGGTGGCAGAGTTAGTACTTACCCAACAAAAACAGCGGGCGCACCTGCGTGAAGTGAAACACGCCTTTGGCTAGTTTGAGTCGGGCGGAGGATGAGTACTCTGCAGCGCGAGATCGAAGCTGGTCCTGCAGAGATTTTCTAGGGTCATCCAGAAATAACCGGGGCTGATGGCGTTCACAAGTGTCCGCAGCGCCATGATCGCCACCTCGTCGTCCTCACTCAAATCGATGTGTCGTTCTGCAACGACACACGTCCGAGGATCCTGTTCGGCTTTGTATCGCGGCATTTCAGCGTCAGGGACCAGAGAAGCTCCCGCGGCGTCGGGATGATTCCAAATGATCAAGTGCATGATTCCTCCTGCAATCGAGTATTACCGCATTTTCCTGATTCCGTCAATTCATGAACGGAACGCAAAACCCCTCGTCACGTTGTATTCATCGTCCGTCCAATCGTTTTTGGTTCCGATATCGAACCGAGTGACTTCGAAGAGAAAAGGGCGGTTCGCAATCTTCTCATCCGGAGCATCAAGAAATGCCCGCAATGTCACCACCGCCGAATCCGCTTTTTTCTCGACGGAGACGGTCTCAATTTTCAAGGGCATCAAACAGTGCATCTGGCGTGTGCACGCCGCGGCCAAAAGCTTGGGAAGATCGTCCGGCGCCACATCGGTATTCCATTTCCGCAACTGCTCTGTATCGCCCGCCCAATACAGGGCGGCGGTTGGAAAACCGCGCATCTCCTTGAGGGGCGGGAGTCCCATTTTCGCGTATTCTTCATAGTTCAAACCATCATATGAGCCGAGTCCTGTCTCTACACCAGAAGCGAATGGCCGGCCGGGTGAGGTCACTGCCTTTGTCTTGGTTCGACCCGCACCGAGCGCGAGAGATTCCAAATAGGTTTCGAGCGCACGGGCCGCGATGGCGTTCAAAGGGTCCGCATCAAACACCGAATGCTCGTTCCGCAAGGCTCTGGCTTGCCGCATGGCTTCGATAACGTCAGGCATGGACACTCTTGGCCCGCTGATTTGAATGGGAGGAAGCATTTTGAGTATGAGCCAGCGCTCATGACAGAGCGTGAGAATGCTCCAAAAACGGAAATATCTCATTTCATCGCCATCGGCCCGGTATGCGCACTTGGCATCCTGCGGCTCGACCCCTTGTTCTTTCGCCGCCGCGAGAGTCACGGCCCGACCATACCACGCCTCATCTCCGAATTTGTCATGAAGAAAGGTGTAATATTTCCCGTTCGCCTCCACGGTGCCCCACCAAGGTCGTGTCATAAAAATCAACAGCAGCGCACCAAGCATGATGAGGCTGGGTTTCACGAATCGCATATGAAAACTTCCGTAAATAAGTGAGAAGGAACGTCCGACGTTCTTCGGCATACCGAAGCGGGCTTGAATCGCCGCAGGGATCTCTTTCTCGGCTACGCCCTGCTTTTGAAGTTCCGAACCGGTTTCCCACATGTGGCTTTTCAGCTCTTTGCGCAATTCATCCCGCTTACCGGCAGGCAGCTGGCTTTCTGCCACGACCTGTTCGATGAGATCGTCGACGTCCCGGGCTTGGTTCATACGGATGCATTTGAAAGCACGCTCTCGACGGCGCGTGTATAGGAACGCCAAGTTTCCTTGGATGTATCAAGCGCTTTCTGGCCTTTCATGGTAAGGCGATAGTATTTGCGCGGAGGCCGGGCCCCTTCTTCGACCCAGCGGCTTTTGAGCAGGCCGTCCTTCTCCAGGGCATGAAGGATCGGGTACACAGAGCCTTCACCAGCTTGGAGCGCCTCCGCGCTTTTTTCCTTGAGGCTTTGGATGATCCTGTACCCGTACAGTTCCTCTTCCCGCAGGACGGCGAGAATGAGCATGGGCGTCGTACCCTTCAGCAAATGTGAAAAGTGAAGCATATACCTATGACTATGAGGTATATGAAATATCCTGTCAAATTGAGACCCTCTCTACACGCCTTCTTCTTCTCACCCTTGCCCGATGGCGTCCCGGCCGATACACTGGAACCGCTATGTTCGAAGGGCTTTTCGCGCGCTACCGCCTGCAGGCGCGGGAAGCACGCTTCATCCGGCTGGCGTTGCTCTTGGCGGCGGGTCTGAACCTGCTGGCTTGGTGGCTGGCGCTCTCGTTCGCCCTGCCCCGTCTCGCCACCAGCCCGTTTTTCGCGCTGCATTACACGGTCTATTTTGGCGTCGATCAGATCGGCGCGCCCTGGAAGCTCGTTTTTCTGCCGGTGCTCGGGCTCGGCATTTTTCTGGTCGATGCCTGCGTGGCGGTGCGCCTGTTCCGCCGGGAACGGCTGACAAGCGCCTACATCGCGGTCGTGGCGCTGCTCTCTGAAGCCCTGCTGACCGTTGTGACGTTTCTGACGATCCTCCTGAACACCTGATATGAATGCCGCCATCGCCATTCTCCTGACCACCACCGCGGCCTTCGCGGTCGCCATGCTCGCCACGCCCGCCGTCACCCGGTTGCTCCGGCTACTCAAGCTCGGCAAGCAGATCCGCAGCGAAGCCAGCGCGCCGATTTTTTCGAAGCTGCATGCCGGCAAGAGCGGCACGCCGACGATGGGCGGCATTCTGATCTGGGGAAGCGTGCTGCTCCTGGCATTCGTCTTTTCGTTCGCCGCCAATGTGCTGCGTGTCCAGCCCTGGGTTTCGCTGAACTTCATTTCCCGCCGCGAGACGGTTTTGCCGATCGCCGCGCTCTTCTTTTCCGCCATCGTCGGCCTGATCGACGATTATCTCAACGTCCGCAGGATCGGTGCGCACGGCGGCGGCCTGACGGTCTGGCACCGGCTGCTGTCGTATTCGGTCATCGCCGCCGCGGGCGCCTGGTGGTTCTATTTCCGCCTGGAATGGGACGTGCTGCGCGTGCCGTTCCTCGGCACCGTCCATGTCGGCGCCTGGATGCTGCCGATCTTTTTCTTCATCATCATCGCCAGCGCCTTTTCGGTGAACGAAACCGACGGGCTCGACGGCCTCGCGGCCGGCACGCTCCTCACCTCCTTCGCGGCCTACGGCGCGATTGCCTTTTTCCAGGGCAAAGCCGACTTGGCCGCGTTCTGCGGCGCGATCGTCGGCGCGCTCCTGGCGTTCCTCTGGTTCAACATCAATCCGGCGCGCTTCTTCATGGGCGACACCGGCGCCATGTCGCTGGGCGTGACGCTCGGCGTCGTCGCCATGCTGACCAACAGCCTGCTGCTCCTGCCGGTCATCGGTCTCGTGTTCGTGATCGAGTCGGTCTCGGTCATCGTCCAGGTCGTCTCCAAGAAGATTCGAAAAAAGAAAGTGTTCCTTTCAGCGCCCATCCACCATCACTTTGAAGCGAAGGGCTGGAAGGAACCGACCATCGTCATGCGCTTCTGGGTCATTTCGGCCGTGAGCGCGGTGCTGGGATTGATTTTTGCGCTGCTGGATCGTTAATTTTTCATCTCTTCTGCGAAAGCTATGCCAAGAAAAGTCCTGCTGAGCGCCGCGATCATCCTTCTCGCTGGTTCGGGCTGTACTGGCCTGGAACAAAAAACTCCGATGGTGCCCGTGACGCCTCCTTCTGCACCAAGGGAAACGGCGGAGACGAAAACCTACGCCAACGCCGCTCTCGGCTACGTCATCACCTATCCCGCCAGTTGGGTCAATCACGACAACGCGTATTCAAGCCCTCCGGGCGCCACGAGAGAAATGCCTGATGTTGATGCGCAGAACGTTTTTGTCGCGCCAAAAGAGCGATTCACGCTGTGTCACGCGTACGTGCCCGGCGGCATTCCGGTCCGTTATTTGGACATAAGGAATGAAGAGCAGTCTTTGGAAACACTACGAAGATATTACGGACGGCCTTTTGCCGGTGCGGATTATACGGAGTCTGTTATCGGGCTTGCCGGAAAGGAAGCCTATCTCTTTTTGAACAGGCATGAGGAGCCGCCATGCGAGGACGGCCGGGTTTTCACTTTCGCCGTCATTCTCGTTCCGAACGGCGAGCGCGTCTTATCCATCACAACGGATTTGTACGGTTCCCAAGATGTTAGGGACGCGCTCATGTCACTGCGGTTAAACGCGAGATAAAGGGTTTCTTCACGGATTCGCCGAAGGAGTATCCCAGCATAGATCCCGTGCGAGTGTCGCTTGTGGTGCCATCCGCGCCTCTTGCGGCTGGAAACTGATTGGTGAGTCCGTCCGAAACGCCCAAGACCAAACTCTTGACTTTTCCCATAAAATCAGCTAAAGTCGCCTGTCCGCCGATTTTGGCGGAAACCGGTCATCGACAACCGAAAAGTGCCGGAAAAACGGTACGGAATGAGGAGGGAACCATGAGGAAGCAACCAAGACCCCATCAGCGCAAGGCTCTGGGGAACATCGTTCCCTCCATCGTGCGCAAGAAGTTGAAGCGCGTTACAGTCATCATGCCGTGCGGCACCGGAAAGACGATGGTGCAGCTCTGGACGGCCGAGGCTGTGAAGCCGAAAACCGCCCTGGTCCTGCTCCCGTCTCTCGCGCTGGTCCGGCAGACTCTCAACGAGTGGATGCCGGAGACCACGTGGAAGAATCCGGACGTGCTGTGCGTCTGCTCCGACAAAACGATCGGTCGCAGTAAGTCGATGGACGAGATCGAAATCTCAGCTGAAGACATCGGCTATCCGGTCACGAGCGACAGCGACGAGATCCGGGAGTTCCTTTCGAGGAAGAGCATCGGCGTCAAGCTGGTGTTCTCCACCTACCACTCGTCACCGCTGGTGGCGGTTGGTATGCGGAAAGGCTTCGCCTTCGATCTCGCCGTTTTCGACGAGGCGCACGTGACGGCCGGCGCGGAAGGCGGATTCTTCAGCTTCGCGCTGAAGGACGAAAATCTGAGGATCAAGGTCCGCACCTTCTGGACCGCCACGCCCCGGCACTACGATATCGACAAGGCCGGAAAGGATGGCGCACCACTCGCGTATTCGATGGACGACGAGTCCGTCTACGGTCCGGTTGTGCATAAGCTCTCCTTTAAGGCGGCGGTGCCGGAGATCATCTGCGACTACGAAGTCCTTGTCTCCGTCATCACCAACAAGATGATCGGGGTCGAGGCGATCGAGACCGGAGAAGTGATCGTTCGAGGGCAGAAGGTTCCGGCCAAGATCGTGGCGCATCACATGGCCATCGATCAGGCCATCAAGCGCTACGGCGTGCGAAAGATTTTCACCTTCCATCCGCGCGTCAAGGACGCGGAGGAATTCACGAACGGCGGTCCGCAATCCGTCGCCCGCCACATCCCGCGAGACTTCCGTGTCTTGCACGTGAACGGTGGGATGACGACTATGGAACGCGAAACTCTGCTCGAAGAGTTCCGGAAAGCCGTGCGCGCGCTCATGTCCAACGCGCGCTGCCTGACTCAAGGCATCGACGTGCCGGGTGTCGACATGGTGGCTTTTCTCTCCAAGAAGCGCAGCTTGATCGACATCGTCCAGGCGACCGGACGCGCCATGCGCAAGGCTCCCGGCAAGACCAAGGGCTACATCCTGGTTCCGCTCTACGTCAACCAAGACGAAGGCGAAACCGTGGGAGCGGCCGTGGAGCGCTCGGAGTTCCGCGAAGTCGTGGCGGTGCTGAACGCCCTGCGCGAGCAGGACGACGCGCTGGCCGACAACGTGTCGCGCCTTCGGGCGGAACGCGGTGACGGCGACGGAGGCACTCGGGACATCGACAAGGTGACCATCCTCGGTCCTCAAGTCGATCTCAAGCGCCTGCGCGCGGCCATTACCACGATCTGCGTCGATCGGCTGGCTCGCGGTCGGGAGATCTATGCGACGTGGCAAGAGGCGAGCGAGGGGGCGAAGGTTTTGGGCTTGTCCAGCCAGCAGAAGTATAGGGCTAGCTACCAGAAAGATTCACGATTGCCTGTTGCTCCAGAGCGGCGCTATCCAGACTTTCCCGGTTGGCCCAAGTTCCTGCGTGGCGCCGATCCTAAGTACGGCACATGGCAGGAGGCAGGCAAGGCGGTGAGGAAACTGGGTCTGCTTAGTCAGCGAAAGTACAATGCTGGCTACAAGAAGGATTCACGACTACCTGCTGCTCCGCACCTGTTCTACCCAGACTTCCCTAACTGGCTGAAGTTCCTGCGCGACGCCGATCCTAAAGAGCTTTATGTGACTTGGCAGGAGGCAAGTAAGGCGGCTAGACGGTTGGGTTTGTCTACCTGTACGGAGTATAAGGTCGGCTACAAGAAGGACCCACGCCTACCTGGGGCCCCGAACATGCGCTATCCAGACTTCCCCGGCTGGCCGAAGTTCCTGCGCGACACCGATCCTAAACAGTTTTATGCGACTTGGCAGGAGGCAAGTCAGGCAACAAGGAGACTGGGTCTGTCCAGCCAGAAGGAGTATAAAGCTGGTTACAAGCAGGACCCGTGCTTGCCTGGTCATCCATTCACATTCTACACAGACTTCCCCAGCTGGCTCAGGTTCCTTGGCAGGAAGTAAGTTCGTCCGAATCATCCCGCTTCGAGGTTCCTCCTCGGGCGGGTTTTTCTATACATGCAATCGTCATGTCATGTAAAAAGCAGGCTTGCGAGCCCGCTGGTCATCGGTTCCATTCCCATTGTCCTGCCAAAACCCTTCATCACCACTTTTCTGCTACAATGCGCCTGAACTAACCCCACCTCCATGGCCGACCCGATCCAGGCTCCGCATACGCCCGAAAAGAAAACGCTGCCCGTCATCCCGCTCAAGGACGTCATCGTCTTTCCCGGCATCGCCGCTCCGCTGGCCGTCCGGCGCGCCCGCTCGATCCGCGCGCTCGAAACGGCGCTCGCCGGTGACAAGCTGGTGCTGTTCGTGCCTCAGAAGAACGCCGCCGCCGGCGACCCCAGGCCGGAGGACCTCTTCGAAATGGGCACGATCGGCAAGGTGCGCGAATCGGCGCGCCAGAAGGGGACCGTCCGCTTGACGGTCGAAGGCGTCGTGCGGGCAAAGATCGGGAACGTGCTTGCACCCGACCCGTACATCCGCGTCGAGGCCGAGATCGTGCCGAATCCCAGGTTCGAGCGGAACGAGCGCATCGAGGCGGAATCCGTCAGTCTGACGAATTCCTTCCGCGAGTGCGTCAACATGGGCGCCAACGTCCCGTTCGACGTGCTCTTGGTCGTGATGAACGTCACCGACCCCTGGCAGCTTTCCGATCTCGTGGCCGTCAATCTGGATTTCAGCGTCGAGGAGCGCTACGCAGTGCTGTCGGCGCGGACGATCGAAGAGAAGCTTGAGAAGGCGCGCGCCGGCGTCAACCGCCAGCTCAAGGTCATGCGCATGGCCCGGGATCTCCAGGCCGAAACCGGCAAGGAGATCGACAAGATGCAGAAGGAGATGTTCCTGCGCGAGCAGATGAAGAC
>CAZHHN010000038.1:0-7543 GCA_964532415.1 uncultured Gammaproteobacteria bacterium | reverse complement strand
GCAAGGAGATCGACAAGATGCAGAAGGAGATGTTCCTGCGCGAGCAGATGAAGACGATCGAAAAGGAGCTCGGCCAGATGGCCGGCGGCGGCGCGTCGGAAGCCGAGGAGCTGCGCAAGAAGATTCTGGCGGCCGGCATGCCCGACGAGGTACGCGAAAAGGCGCTCAAGGAACTGGCGCGCATGCAGGCCATGCCGTCCTTCTCGCCCGAGCTCTCGTACATCCGCGGCTACATCGACTGGCTGATCGCCATGCCGTGGTCGGTGCGCGATACCGACGAAATCAGTCTGCGCAAGGCCAAGCGCGTCCTGGACGAAGACCACTACGGCTTGGAAAAAGTCAAGGAACGCATCCTGGATTTCCTGGCGGTCCAAAAATTGGCCGGCAAGACGCGCGGGTCGATTCTGTGCTTCGTCGGTCCGCCCGGCACCGGCAAGACGTCGATCGGCAAATCGATCGCGCGGGCGATGGGCCGGAAATTCTTCCGCATGAGCCTGGGCGGTTTGCGCGACGAAGCCGAGATCCGTGGCCACCGCCGCACCTACGTCGGCGCGCTGCCGGGGCGCATCCTTCAGGGGATCGCCCAGGTCAAGACGCGCAATCCCGTTTTCATGCTCGACGAGATCGACAAGGTCGGCAACGATTTCCGCGGCGATCCGACGGCGGCGCTGCTCGAGGCGCTCGATCCGGAGCAAAACAACGCCTTCGGCGACCATTACCTCGAAGCGCCCTTCGACCTTTCGGACGTCTTCTTCATCACGACCGCCAACATTCTCGATACCATCCCGCCGGCGTTGCGCGACCGCATGGAGATGATCGAATACGCCGGCTATACCGAAGACGAAAAAGTCCGCATCGCCGCCGGCTATCTCGTGCCCAAGGCGCGAAAGGAAAACGGCCTTTCGTCCGTGAAGGTCAACATGCCGGAGCCGACACTGCGCCGCATCGTGCGCGAATACACGCGCGAGGCCGGCGTCCGCAGCCTGGAACGCAGCATCATGCAGGTGTTCCGCAAGATCGCGCGCAAGGTCGCCGAGGGCGGAGGCAAAAAATCCTGGAATATCGGGCCAGCCGAACTGCCGAAATATCTGGGCGTGCAGAAATTCCGTCCGCAGAACGCCGAGAAGAAAGACGCGGTCGGCGTGGTGACCGGACTCGCCTGGACCGAAGCCGGCGGCGAGATCCTGCCGATCGAAGCCACCCGCATGCCGGGCAAGGGCCAGCTGATTCTGACCGGACAGCTCGGCAAGGTCATGCAGGAGTCGGCGCAGGCGGCCTTTTCCTTCGCCCGGGCGAACGTCAAACACTTCGGCATCAAGGGCAATTTCTATAAGGATGAGGACGTGCACGTCCACGTGCCGCAGGGCGCCATTCCCAAGGACGGTCCGTCGGCCGGCGTGGCCATGACGGTGGCGATGCTCTCGCTCCTGACCGGCCGGCCGGTCCGGCGTTCGGTGGCGGTCACGGGCGAGGTGACGCTGCGTGGCCATGCGCTCGAGATCGGCGGCGTCAAGGAAAAAGTACTCGGCGCCCACCGCGCCGGCATCCGCACCGTCGTGCTGCCGAAAGACAACGAAAAGGATCTCGAAGATATTCCGGCCAATGTCCGTAAGGCCATGAAGTTCGTCTTCGTCGAAACGGTCGATCAGGCGGCGCGCGCCCTTTTTACCCGCGCCTGACGCTATGCGCGGCCGCGCAACCGATTACGGCCTTCTCGCCCTGATCGCGGGCTTTCTGGCGTTCGGGTTGGTCATGCTGGCGTCGGCCACCGGTCCGGTCGCGTTCCAAAAATACGGCGACAGCTATTTCTTCCTGAAACGCCAGCTGGCGTTCGGCCTCGTGCCGGGCGCGCTTTTGCTGCTCGTCGCTTCGCGCGTTTCGGTCGCTTGGCTGAAAAAGATCGCGCCCTACATGCTGCCGCTGGCGGCCGCGCTGCTCCTGCTCGGGTTCATCCCGGGCCTGCGCGCCGGCTACGGCAGCGGTTCCTGGATCAACCTGCTGGGCGCGTCGCTCCAGCCGTCGGAACCGGCCAAGCTCTGCCTGATCCTGTACTTCGCCTGGTGGCTGGCGCGTCGCGATGAAGCCGATCTGAAAGGTTTCTGGACGGGCTTCCTACCCTTCGCGATTTCGATCGCGGTCGTGGTGGCGCTCATGATGGCGCAGTCCGACCTCGGCACGACCTCCGTGATCGTGGCTTTCCTTTTCACGATGTATATCGCCGCCGGCGCGCCCATCCGGCATCTGGCGGTTCTGTTCGGCGCCGGCTTCGCGATGTTCCTGATCTTCATCAAGATCGCTCCGTACCGCGCCGACCGCCTGAAAATCTTCCTGCATCCGGAGCTCGATCCGGAAGGCGTCGGCTATCACATCAACCAAGCCATGCTGGCGATCGGTTCCGGCGGCTGGCTCGGTCTCGGTCTCGGCAAGTCGCGCCAGAAGTTCCAGTACCTGCCGGAAGTCGCCGGCGATTCGATCTTCGCCGTCGTCGGCGAAGAGCTCGGTTTCTTCGCTTCGACGCTTCTGATTTTTGCCTTCACGTATCTGGTGCTGCGCGGCCTGCGGATCGCCGAGCGCGCCCGCGATCCGTTCGCGCGCTATGCCGCGATCGGGATCGTGGCCTGGATCGGTTTCCAGGCCATCCTCAACATTTCCGCCATGGTCGGCCTCTTGCCGCTGACCGGCGTGCCGCTGCCGTTCGTGAGCCATGGCGGATCGGCCATGGTCGCCAATCTGACAGCTATGGGCGTGCTGGCGGCCATTTCGGCGGAAAACGGTTCGGCGCGGCCCCATCAGCGACATCCGGCGTGAGGGCCGCGCAGAAAGTTCACCGCGCCTGCGGCAATGCCCGCACGTCGATCAGCCTGATCTCGGCGTTCGTCACGCCGTTTTTCGGTTTCTCCCGATCGGCAAAGTCTCCATACAAACTCTTCGCGCCGTATACGATCTTGTCATTCGCTTCTTTCGCCAGGATTCCCTCGAACTCAGACAGGTGATCGTTTGGAACCGTCAGGTACAGGATGACGCTTTGATCGCTTTGCCGTGCTTCCGAAGGCTTATACTCCGAGATGCCCAATGCTTTTGCTCTGGCCAAAATGGCGTCCGAGGAACTTCCAAGAGAGGTAACATATATCTGGATACCGCTTGCCGAAGAAACGGGAACGGAAGCTGCGGGAGCCTTTTCGCCTGCGCAGCCGCCTCCGGCGAGAAGAACGCTCCCCAAGAATGCGGCCAAGACGTAGTTGGTTTTCATGCGGATAAAATGAAAGATAGGGCGCCAGCGTACATACTACAGATAAAGATGGTCGGGTTCAAACCCGACGCGAGGCCCGAACCCCGGTTGACCAAACCGGCGTTTTTTGATAAGACGCGGCTGCGCCCCGAAAACAGGGGCATAGTCAGGAGAAAGAGAAGTGAGTACGGACGAAACGGCAGCCGAGACGCACCCGCGAGTTCAAATGCAACTCAGTATGCGTAGGTCGGACTTGTTACCGCCCTTTCCACCCGCTAAGCTGGAAGCCTATGAAGATCCTGTTCGCCGGAGGCGGAACGCTCGGGCCGGTTACGCCGCTCTTGGCCGTTGCCGACGAGATCCGGTCGCTGCGCAAAGACGTCGAGTGCGTCTTCGTCGGCACGCCCGACGGCCCGGAACGGCGGCTGGTCGAAGAGGCCAGATGGCGCTTCATTCCTTTTGCGGCGCCCAAGCTTCGCCGATATGTCGACGCACGCACGCTGTTCGCGCCGTTTGCGTTTATGACGGCACTTTGGAACGCCAGCCGCCTGATCTCGAAGGAAAAGCCGCATCTTCTGGTCGGCGCGGGCGGCTATGTGCAGGTGCCTCTCGGCCTGGCCGCCAAATTGGCGGGCACGAAGCTGCTGATCCATCAGCAGGACGTCGTTCCCTCGCTCAGCAACAGGCTGCTGGCCCCGTTTGCTGACGCCGTCACGCTGACGTTCGACATCTCAAGAAAAGATTTTCCTTCGCGCAAGACCGAAGTCATCGGCAATCCCGTGCGCCGTTCCATCGAAGAGGGGAGCCGCGATCGCGGCCTGGAGATTCTTTCCTGCGACGGTTCGCGGTCGGTCGTGCTGGCGCTCGGCGGCGGCACCGGATCGGGTTTCCTGAACGAACTCATCGCGCTCGCCTCGCCGCATTGGACGGATTTCGCCGATCTCGTGCATCTGACCGGTCTCGAGAAAGCGCCGTCCCGCCTGCCGACGCTCGCGCATCCGGAGCGCTACCATCGGCTGCCGTTCGTTGGCGCGGATATTGCGCACCTGCTCGCCGCCGCCGACGTGGTGATCTGCCGCGCCGGCATGGGCACGCTGACCGAATTGGCGGCATTGGCCAAGCCATCGATTCTGGTGCCGATCGCCGAATCGCATCAGGAACAGAACGCCGGGTACGTCGTCGGGCAGGGCGGTGCGCGGATGTTCCGCGAACTCGACCTTACGCCCGAGCAGCTCGTGACCTTCGCCCGCGGGCTGTTGGATCATCCCGACCAGTCGCGCCGTCTCGGATTGGCCCTGCAGGCGCTCTTCCGGCCCGGCGCCCGCCGCGTTCTGGCGACCAGGGCGCTCGACCTGCTATCATGAAGCGCATATGAAAATTCGATCCGCCTTTTTTTCCGCCGCGCTGCTCTTCGTGGGGGCCGGCTGCGCAACTCCCCCTCCGGGCGCGCCGTCCGTTCCTGCTGACGCGTCCGCTCCGCCTCCCGCCGCAACTGCGCCCGTTTCCCTTCAACCCACTGCACCCATCGCTATGCAAAAAACCTGGAGCTTTCCCGGCGTCCTGCCGCCCAATCAGATCGCCAACCGCGAGATACGGATCACGACCGCCAAGGGCGATATTGTCTTTGAACTCTTCGATCAGGAAACCCCCAAGGCCGTTTCCAATTTCGTTTATCTGACCAAGGGCGGCTTTTATGACGGTCTGACGTTCCACCGGCGCGAAGAAGGTTTCGTCATTCAGGGCGGCGACCCGAACGGCGACGGCACGGGCGGGCCGGGCTATCGGTTCGATGATGAGCCCGTCAAGCGTCCGTACGCGCGCGGCATCGTCGCCATGGCCAACGCCGGTCCGGATACCAACGGCAGCCAGTTCTTCATTATGCTTTCCGACGTGCCGTTGCCGCCGAATTACACCGTCTTCGGGCAGGTCACCAAGGGTCTGGACGTCGTCGACAAGATCCAGATCGGCGACGTCATGAAGTCGGTCGTGGTCGAGGCGAAATCCAAATAGCATGTTCCGGCACCGCATCCCGGGCGTGCATACGGCGGTCGTCTGGCTTCTGATCGGCGTGGCGATTGCCGGACTGGTCGCCGGACTCTCGTTCCTGTCCGTCCTGAACGGCTTGCGCTTCGGCGCGCCGGCAGCCCGTCCTCCGCGGCATCCGTCCGTGAATAGTGAACAGGCGCCGTCGCTTTTCGGGAAAGTGACGGCGATCGACGGCCCGCGCGTTTCGGTCGATTCCAAACAGCCGTACGCGGTTGTCCTGATCGATGCCGATACGGCGCTGACTTCGGTCGGAGGAGACACGCGCTCCCTTGCCGATCTCAAGCCGGGCATGTTGATCGCCGCGACCGGCCGGGATACGGGCCGGGGCGAACTCGCGGCGGTCGACGTCGTCATCCTGGACCATCCCTGAACGGCCGCATGCGTCCGCTGCCGCCGCTCTCCGCCGAGGTGTTTTCCCAGCATGCCACCTGCCCGAACTGGCCGTACTGGGATCTGTTCGGCGACCCGTCGAAAAAGGCGGAAGTCCCGCCGCTCTTTGTGAAACTCCGCGAAGCGCGCGCGCTGCATGAGCGGCGCATCGCTGCGGCGCTGGAAGGCATGGAAGAAATCGCCCAGACGGGAAAAGCTGCCGAGCGTTTTTCCGCCACGCTGGCGGCGATGCGCCGCGGCGCCGCGGCGATCTATCGCGGCACGCTCGTTTCCGAAGACTGGGTCGGCCATCCCGATCTGCTCGTGCGCGTCGACGGCGCGTCCAGGCTCGGAGACTGGCACTACGAAGCCGTCGAAATCACCTCGGCGCGCCAGGTCAGGGATGCGCACCGGCTTCGTCTGGTTTTTTATGCGCTGCTCCTGAAGAGCGCTCAGGATCGCAAGCCCGATGAGGGACGCGTGATCGCGATCGACGGATCCCGGCTTTCGTTTCCGATCGAAGAGTCCGAAGCGGAATTCTTCAGGGCGCTCGACGAAATCCTGGCGATCCGGGCCGGCGAGAAGCCGGAAGCGCTTTTCACCTCGGGCTGCAAGGCATCACCCTGGTATCAGGAATGCCGGCGCGAGGTCGAAGCGGCCGACGACATCGGACTGCTCTACAAAATTTACAAAAGCGAATACCGGCGTTTGCGGGCGGCCGGATACGCCACCGTGCAGGCGCTGGCGGCGGAGGACCTGGCGCGGCTCCAGTCCGGCGTGACGGGCGTGTCCGATCACCGTCTTGAACGGCTGCAGCTTCAGGCCCAGTCGATGCGCGACAAGAAAGCGCTTCGTCTCGGCGCGGCCGGGCTTCCCGATGCCGACGTTGAGCTGTTTTACGATATTGAAGGCGATCCGACCATCGGTCTGGAGTATCTCCATGGCATGCTGGTGCGCGAAGGCGGCAGGGAAACGTACCGGTCTTTCTTCGCCAATCGACCCGAGGAAGAGGGTGCGGCCTGGACGGCGTTCTGCGATGCGGTCGAAGCCTACGCCGGCGCGCCGGTGTACCACTACGGCTGGTACGAACGCGAGGCCGTCCGGCGTCTCAGCGCCACCTACGGCATCTCTCCCAGAGCCGCCGGGGTGCTGGGCGCGGATCGCATGATCGATCTGAATCGCGTCGTTCAGCGTACCGCGATCCTGCCGCTCCCGTTTTATTCGCTCAAGGACGTGGCCGGCCATCTCGGTTTTCGCTGGCGCGCCGCCGACGCCTCCGGCGCCAATTCCGTCGCCTGGTTCCAGGATTGGCGCGAGAAAGGCGATCCGGATCTGATGCAAAAAATTCTCGCGTACAACGAGGACGATGTCCGCGCGGCGGCCGTGCTGAAAGATTGGCTGGTCGGGACGGGCTGAGCGTCGTTTCAAAGATTGCCTCCCGAGCCGTTTTCAACGGGCTGGGAAATGCGGTTGCGCCGCGCCTGCACGACGATCCAGACCGTGAGCATCAGGAGAATGAAGGCCAGAGCGATGCCGCCGATCAGGAACCAGCGCGTGACATCCGGCGGTACGGCCGGCGCGGACGCGATCGGCATGTCGGGTTTCAAAAATTCGGCTTCGGAGACGACCTCTCCGTCACGAACGAAAAAGCTGGTTGGGGCGGAAGCGGCCGTCAGGTTTCCGCTGCCGTCGTTGATGGCGGCATACGCCGTATGGCGCCCATCGTTGAGTCGCTGCGCGGGGTCGTATCGCCAGGCGCCGTTGGCACCGGCGGTCGTCGTGAACAGGAGCGGCAACGGGCTGTAGACGAAGACCGATACGAGCGCACGCGGCGCGGCTTTTCCTTGGGTAAGTACTAACTCTGCCACCAACCAAGTGGCAGTTTTTGTTTTCGTACAG
>CAZHHN010000037.1:0-7699 GCA_964532415.1 uncultured Gammaproteobacteria bacterium | reverse complement strand
CTAAAACTAAAAGAGAAAAGCCACCTCGCCGGTGGCTAACTCAGGCATTACCCTTTATTTCATGTATCGACCTGGGTGAAGGATTTAATGCCTTTGTCACCGATGACGTCGGGATTCAATCTATTTTGAGCGACGTGCTCAATATTCAATTTCAAAATAATCTCGCCTTGAGAACAGGTTACATTATGCGAAAAGAAATTGTCCCATTGCTCAAAGAAAAATACAGCACAAAATCTTCGGGCACTTCAAATGATGGGTTGCCTGGATGAACGCTGATCCCAATCAGGCACAGCAATTTCAAACGGGACAGATTCGTGGTCAGGCCCGTCAGGAATTTTTTGGTTTGCCGCATCAAAATCTAGATCTGCCTGTATTCCAAAATATCTCCAGGTTGGCATTGAAGCGCCCTGCAGATGGCTTCCAACGTCGATAGACGAATCGCCCTTGCTTTGCCGTTTTTCAGCACGGAAATATTCGCCAGGGTGATCCCGACTTTTCCGGCAAGCTCGGTGACGCTCATCTTCCGTCTCGCCAACATGACGTCGATGGTAATGACGATGGCCATGCCGGTTTCGTTACACGGTTAGGTCGTTCTCGGATTTGATATCCACGGCATTCTGCAAAATCCGCTCGAACATCGCCGCGGCGGCGGCCATCACGACCGAACCGAAGGTGATGAGAATACCCATGAAAACCCCGCCTGACCGGTCATCCGAGTTGCCCAACATGATGAATATTTCTCCTGCCGCGACAAAACCGATAAGGACGATCGCGCAATATTTGATCGTCCGCAAAGCCTTCACGGCCGCTGGCGCGAATACCTTATTTTGTCCGACATAGCCCAGGATCCTGAACGCCTGACAGAGCGCCACGAAAAACGGAGTAGACGCTATATACGCATACGCCAAAAAGGGATCTTTGAAGTAGATCTCAAAAAGCGTGGCGTGCGCGTTCCTGCCTTCGATCCGGGGCTCCCAAAGCATAAGAGCGAGAGCGCCGATGCCGATGAGCACAACGACGATCTGAAGAAACATGGTTGAGCCTTTTTTCATGGGTAGCCCTTAAAGAGGTTTTTCTATTGCCAGCTTAATTTAAGATTTATCGTTTGTCAATATGTATTTATCGTTATATGCGGGTAGCGGGTGATTCCAAATAACCGCCGGCTTGATTCCGGCGATTCCAAAACCTGTCCAAATTTTCAAGAGTAATTTTTTCTTTCATTTTCGAGAGAATATAGTCCTTGAGTTCACCTGACGGCATATCCCTGAGGGCCGCCTGCGAGCGCCACTTTTCTTTCTTAATATCAGCGGCGATTGTTTCTTTCGAGTCCGCGAACTCGTTGAAATCCAGGAGGATGAGTTTGCCCGACTTCAGAGAAATGCCGCTGTTGATTGTGAAATTAAATACGGTATCGGACCATCCATGGCTCCAGAGGAGAAACAGGAGTCCCAGATATTCATCAAAACGCGCCTTATTTTCCACGAACGTATGGTTCTCAAAATACGCTTCGAGAGGAATCGCTTTGTCCTGTTCGTACTCAAATTTGTCCGAGAACACGGGGGCTCCAAATATTTCCGGATTTAACGCGCTTGTTTTTATGGAGCGGCTGAGCGAACGCCGCGCCTCATAGGCGTACCAGGGATACATCAGGAAAATTCTGGCTTTCCCCAGAAAGGTTTTACCCCGCCAGTCCAATAACTTTTTGAGCCGCGTCAAATGACCGGTCCTTTTTTTGAGAACCCTCCCGTTTTCCAAATCGTAGACATCGTAGTAATACCCTTGTCCAATTCGATGCATACGCATAGTATGGGCGAAAGAAGCACTTCCTGCCAATCCTGCGGAATGCCCCGTGGGCAGCCCAACCAAAAACCGCCCAGACGGCGGTTTTTGGTTGCGGATTTCAGACTTTAAGCGCCCGTTTCAGATCGGTTTTTGCCTTCTCAACGGCGGCTCTGAAGTCGTCAACGGCCTTCGCGACAGCGGCCTGGCGCACCTGGACCAGGGCCTTGACCTTCTCACCGATCTTGTCGATCGACTTGCGGTCCGCGTTGAATTTTTCCTGAGCGGTTTTGAGCGCCGTACGGAGATTGGTCATGACCATTTCCGGACTGACACCGCTGTCGCAATCGGTTTTTGCTTTCGCAAAGGCGGCGGCGGCCGATGCCCTGAAGGCCAGCGAGGCGTTTTCGACGGCGGCCTTCTTGTCGGCCAGGAGCTTGTCCAAGCCGTCCCGGAAGGCCTTGCGGGCGGCATCGACGGACACATTCCTGGTTTTCCAGGCCGCCTCCATGGCTGTCTTAAAGGCTGCAATCGCAGCGGTATTGGTGGCACTGGACGCCTCCAACCGTCCGATCAGATCATCCCAATGCCCTTCCCACTTCTCACGACGATCGACGAGCCGGGAATCGAGATCGGCGCGGTGCTGCGTCAGACGTTCCGTACGCTCGTCACGACGCGCCAGCAACTTTGTGCGCCCATCTTCCAGGCGCGCCTGGATATCGTCCGAAAGACGGCTGATCCGCTCGCACATCATGACGGCTTTTTGCCGGCTGCCGGTGGCGGAAGCGGGCATCTCGGCAAAAGCAGGTGCGGCCACCGTCAGCAGAAGAGCCGTTCCGACGGCCGCGGCGGCGATACGCTTAACGAGCATCGGCATCGACATAGGCTTGGCCATAGGTAGTGAGTTCTGCGGTATCGTTGCTCAGGAGACCGGCGTCGGCCGTCTCTTCCAGAGAGGCGTTGACGTCGGCATCCGATTCCTTGAGCGCGGCATCGACCGCCGCCGCGGCATCGACACCCACATTTCCGGTCAGGACGGCCGGAAACTGCTCTCCTGGCTGCGAAGGAGCCGGAGAACTCGTTTCGTACCCGTTCTGAGAACCGGTCTGCACCGAGGCTGTCTGACGATCTTCGCCCTGACAGCCTGCTCCGAGCACGAGCATAACCGCACCTGCGATCACTGCGGCTTTCCACGAAAGACGCATAGGACAATGATGTTAAAAATGAAGCCGTCATAAGTATACCATGGACGACGCGTGCGTTTCAGCGCTACCATGGCGGTACTATGGAAAACCCAGAACTCCCTGCACGCGTCGAGGAAGCTCCGGTCCCCGTTTCCCCCACTCCCGGTGAGCCGCCTCGCCACCGGCGATGGCCGATCATCCTGATCGGGTTGGCCGCCCTCACCGTGCTGGCCGGCGGCGCATTCGCCTATTTTAAGTTCCTGCGGCCGGACCCGGACGCCGTCCTGGCGAAAGCGCTGAATGGCCTCCGGCAGGCCAAGTCGGTCGGCTACCGCCTGAACCTGCGGCTCGAAGGAACCGCCAGCGCGACGAACAGCGCGGCACAGGCCGTGCTGCCGTTTCTGACGGAAGGTCGAAATGCCGGTGAGCCGATCGAGGTCCTGCTGACCGTCGAGGGCGTTTCGGATTTTTCCGATCGCGCCCATCCGAAATCACGGAATACTCTGACCCTCGCGACGGCGAAAACGCCGGCGGAAGCGCCTTTGTTCGGGCTGGAAGTCCGGCAGTTGGACGGTGTGTCCTATGTCAGCCTGAATCAGGTGCCGATGATGCCGTTCATGGACCTCTCTCCACTGAAAAACCGCTGGATCCAGATCGATCCGAAGGCACCGCTCGGCGTGCCGCTCTCTGGAACCAACACCCCGGCCGTGTTCCCCCATCCGGCAACTGAAGAAGAACAGCAGGCGATCGGTTTGGCGTTCCGGGAACTTCGCCCGATACGCGTCGGGGAAGTGCTGAAGGACGAGGCCGTGGATGGCCACTTGTCACGGCATTTCCGGCTGATCGTCGATCGGACGGCGCTCAAGGCGTTCCTGTTGCGCATCCGCGACATCATGCACGACAATTCCTCCCCGCTGTACGAAAAGCTGGGCGACAATCTCGACAAGATTTCGGATTCGGCCACTCTTGAAGCGTTCGAGGTCTGGATCGCCAAAGATACCGGATTGCCGACGCGTCTGGTGCTGCAGGGAAAATCGAAAGCGACCAGCGACAGCCCAGGCATCGGCACAGCCGAGCTCGATCTGCATTTCACGGATTTCAATCGACCGGTGCAGATCGAAACGCCGCCCGACGCGAAACCTCTCATGGAGGTGCTGGGCGCGCTCATGGGCGGCGTTGAGACGACTTCGCAGATCGAACAACCCATCAACAGCGTCCGCGATACCGATGCCGATGGCTTGCCGGATCAGGATGAAGCCCGCTACGGGACGGATCCGCGCAAACCCGACACCGATGGCGATGGATTCAGCGATGGCGACGAGGTACGGGCGGGATATAACCCGAACGGCCCCGGCAAGCTCCCGGCCACGCCCTGACCCGTCCGGCTTTATAAAAATCCTCCGGCTCACCGGAGGATTTTTATGATATCGTCGGCGTCGTAGAGGTTCTGGCCGACGCCGTTGGGCCCGAACGAACCGATGACCGCCTTGTTATCTCCGCCGACCAGGTAGTCCGAATCGTAAAAATAGCCGTTTCCCCAGGGATCTTCGGGCACTGCGGTCATGTACGGTCCGCGCCAGCCCGGAAAGCTGCCGTCCGTCCCGACAATGCCGACATCATCGGCGTTCAGGTCCCAGGCTTCATTGGATCCCGAAGCGTCGATCTGATCGACGAGCTGATGGAGCGGCCATTGACCAGTGTCGGTTTCCAGCTGCTTGAGCGCCAGCACGATCGTATCGATGTCGTGTTGCGCTTTCGCGATTTTCGCCGCCTGTCTCGCATAGGCCAGCGCGACCATCGCGAGCGTCGAGAGCACGCCGATGATGGCGATGACGACGAGTAGTTCGATCAGGCTGAACGCACGCGGCACGGGGCGTTTCATACGGAGGAAGTGTATCGGAAAAGAAAAAATTTATCCACAGTTTTTTTACGAATGGCACTTCACACGCAAAAAATATGTTATACTTCCGATTGAAGATGACCGCGTTAAGCGATCATAGTAAGAAGAAAGGGGAGGTGATTTCAATGGCAATGAAAAAGAAGACCGCGAAGAAGGGTGGCAAGAGGAAGCCCGCGAAGAAAAAGAAGGCCTGAGCCTTCTTAAGAAAAAACTCCTGCGCCATGCTTGCGGGAGTTTTTTCAATTTCGGTCCTGCATCAATTTTTCGGCGATGGCCAGCTGCGACGTCGTGTTGATGCCGAGCGCTTCCTCCGGCGCGACCGGGACGGTCATGATTTTTTCGCCGGTGGCAACAGCTTTTGCCAGCACGTCGACAAGGTAATATTCCCCTTGGGCATTGGCATTCGTCAGCGTTTCCAGGGCTTTCCAGAGCCACGCCGCCCTGAAACAGTAGAGACTCGGGTTCACCTCGCGGATTGCGAGCTGATCGGGCGTGGCATCCTTGACTTCAACCATGCCAACAGGCCGGCCGGAAGCGTCGCGCAGAATGCGCCCGAAGTCGGCGAAAGGAGCGCGCCACCCTTCGAAATCTTCGACCGAAGCGGTGCCGAACGTCAGTGTCGCGCCCGAGGCCAGGTGCATGTCGACGATTTTTCGGATGGTGGAAGCCGATACGAACGGCTGATCGCCGCAGAGCACGAAGACGTTCTCAGCGGCCCCTTCGAGCAGCGGGCGGGTGCGCAAAACGGCATCGCCGGTACCTTTCAATTCCGGCTGTTCTGCATATTCGCAGGCCCCGGCGCAGAAGTCCTGAACCTGCCCGGCCATATGGCCGACCACCACGACCGGCCTGCTGTCGATGCCCGAGGCCGCAACGGCCTGCAACACGTACGCAAGCATCGGTTTCCCGAGCAGCGCGCACATGACTTTCGGCCTGTCCGAAACCCCCATGCGCTTGCCTTGACCGGCGGCCAGAATGACGACTCGAGTTTGCATATCGGCGCCACCTTACAGGACCGCCAGGCAGTTGTAAACCTCCTGATGCCGCACTGCCAAGCGAAGCCTTTGCTCATAAGCCGCCGAGACAATGCCGGACGATCAGCGACGCCAGCATGTCCGGGTCGTGCCGGATAAGCGTGCGCCGTATCGGGTCGCCGGGCTTGACCGAAGGAATGGCGTGCGATACGAGATCCGCGGCCAGGTAGCTGCGGCGGCCCCGGACCGCTGGCGCCATGGGCGGCACCGGGAATTCGCCTTCCAGCGCATAGCGGTCGAGCAGGTCTTGTTCCGGCAGGCGGCTGTTGCAGGTCACGAAATCGATCCGGGGCATTCCGAGCCGGCGCTCGATGCCGTCCACGAACGCGTCGACATCGAAACCATCGGTGTGGCCGCCTTTGGTCATCAGGTTGCAGTTGAACACGACGGCGGCTTTTGAATGGCAGATAGCCTCGGGAATGCCTTTGACAAGCAGGTTCGGCAGCAGGCTGCAGTAATAATTGCCGGGACCGATCACGATGCAGTCAGCCGCTTCGATCGCTTCGATGGCTTTTGGATTGGCATCGGCTTCGGGCTCCATCCGGAATTCCGGATGCCGGGGGAGCGTGGCGGTTTCGATCGCGTATTGCCCGTCAATGCGCGTTCCGGCCGCATCGCACGTCAGACGCGTATCCTGCGTCGTGACGGGGATGACCGTCCCGCGCGTGGCCAGAACTTTTCCGGAGACCCGTACCGCCTCTTCGAAGTTTCCGGTGATTTTTTCAAGCGCAGAAAGGAAAATATTGCCGAAATTATGGCCCTTGAGGCCGCCGGCATCGAATCGATAGTTGAACAATTCTCGGACGATCGCATCCGCCTCGGAAAGGGCGACAAGGCACTGCCGGACGTCGCCAGGCGGCAGCACGCCAAGCTCGTCGCGCAGAATGCCGGTCGAACCGCCGTCGTCGGCCATGCTGACGATCGCCGTCAATTTGACCGGATATTTCTTAAGGCCGGTCAGCAGTGTGAATTGCCCCGTTCCGCCGCCGATGGTGACGATGGATTTCATAAGGAAAGTATACCGCAGTAAGCTGTCACGACCATCAAAGACGAGAAGTCATAAAAAAGCAAACCGCCCACGAGAGAATGTGGACGGCCTGAGTTCCTCCGTAACGCCGAGGAGGCGGCATTCATGTTTCGAGACCTGTGATGGCTTCGGTCTGCCTCTTGCCGTGCGAACGGCGGTGTCCTCTACCCGCTCCAGATGAGTCCGACTGTGCCTTGCGTCCTCGAGAACGCAATGGGGTGCCGTACATGCATCAGATACTGGGTTCGACTTGTATGCGAGGCGGATATGCCTATACGGATCGCAGGGTTCATGCCTTATCCTGGATGGCGTCGCGGGCAGGCCGCGCACATGATCCGTATCGGCGTGGGGGTGCGGAACGGCAGAGCCAATCCGCTATGTGGACGCAGCATTAACCAAAATGCGCTTGGATGCTCTTCATCAAGATGCTCCTGCCCTCACACCGAGGAGGGCGCTGGAATGGTACGGCTTCCTTGCGGACAGCCGGGGTGACCTGCGTGATGAACCGCCGCGACGACCGCGGCACGGTTCAGGGAGCCGCGGCAACATGTGCGAAGCGGTCCTGTGTCGAATGTCCGGCGGTCGAAGCGACCCGGGAGGGCTGGTTGCCTTGGAACCCAGGTTCGAACGCCGGCACAGGAAGCAGGCTAACACATCCATCAAAAAATGTCAATAGTTTATAACAAAGCAAAAACCGCCTTTTTAAGGCGGTTTTTGCATAACCCGGCACTGACCTACTTTCGCGGGACCGAGTTGGGTCCGACTATCATCAGCC
>CAZHHN010000036.1:0-8023 GCA_964532415.1 uncultured Gammaproteobacteria bacterium | reverse complement strand
TCATTATTCAAACAGAAACAGCGACCCGAGTGAGCCGCTGTCCTAGTCTTGAACCCTTCGTTTTTCAGGTCGCCGGACGGGGCGGTGAAATACAGCAGCGGACCGCCATCGGCCGCCGGCCGGTACCATTCGTGCTTCACGAGCGAACCCGCTGCGCCTTTGCCGTCCGGGAGCGACGGGAACCAGGCCATATCGAGCGGGCCCATCTGATGGCGTTCAAGCTCCAAGTCGAGCAGCGTGCCGTAAAATTTGATGGCGCGTTCCATGTCGAGCACGGGGATTTCGAACCAGCCGACGGCGTTGGTGACGGGTTGCATACGCGAAAAATTATTTCTTAGCGATCGCTTCCTTATAGATACGATGGATCCGACCGAGATGCAAGCCCGGAGCGTATTCGGTTTCGGCCAGGCGCCGGCCGGAGCGGCCCATGGCGTCGGCCCGGGCGGCGTTCCGGACGAGCCAGTTCAGTTTCTCGGCGAGCTCCTGCGACGAAGCGGGGTCGAAAAGCAAACCGGTTTTCTCTTCGCGCACGACCTCCGGCAGGGCGCCGATGCGCGAAGCGACGACCGGCTTGCCGAACGCGTAGGCTTCGAGCGCCGTCAGGCCGAAGGTCTCATAGAATTGCGACGGAATGACCAGCACGGTGGCGCGGGCGATCTCCAGGTCAAGATCGGAACCGTAGAGCGCCCCGCGGAAGGCGACGTTGGCGAGACCCAGGGACTGCGCCAAACGCTCCAGACGAACCCGTTCCGGCCCGTCGCCGACGATGACGCATTCCAAGCCGGGCGTTTCGCGCATGGCGCGGAGCAGCACATCGACGCCCTTTTCCTCCGACAGCCGGCCGACGAAGAGCACGCGATTCCCGGATTGATAGCGGGGCGCGCGGCCTTCCAGATCGATGAAATGCGGAACGACTTCGACGCGTTCCGGCGCGATGCCGTATTCGGCCACCTTTCTTTTGATGAATTCCGAAGGCGCGATGAACTTCGCCACGCCGTCGTAGACGCCAAGCGCATGGTGCAGCCAGCCCTCGAAGGCCGAGAGAGCGCTCTTCGGCACCGAGCCGCCGATCAGCCGACGCGCGAAGGTGTCGAAATACGGATGACGCCGCGACGGTTCGGCGACGTGCCCGCGATCGAACATCCCGTAGTTGGGCGAAACGAGATGATAATCATGAAGCGTCATGACGACCGGAACGCCGCGGCTGCGGGCGACCGGCAGGATCGACGGCGAAAGCTGATGATACAGGTTGTGCGCATGAATCACGTCGGGTTCGGTCTCCGACACCAGCGCCCCGAACTTCCGCGCGGCTTCGAACGACCAGAGCATCCGTCCGGCCGTGCGCAATCCCTGCCAGCCGATGCGCATCCGGTCAGTCGCCACGCGCGATACGAAAAAGCGCTCATACACGCTCGGGCGGTTGCCCGTATCCCGCATCGCGAAATCGATCGTCCTGTCCCCGTTGCCTTCAAGCAACGCTTTGGTTTCGAACACGACACGCTCCGCGCCGCCTTTGAGATACCAGAATTTGTTGGCGAACAAAACCTTCACAACAGCCGTTCGCGCTGGCCGGCCACGATGATGAATGCGCCGAAGGCCCAGAAATACAGGCTGATGGTGCGCACTTCCAGATAGGTGGCGAGGAATGCCTGGAAGGCGAAGGCGATCGCCGCCCCGAGATAGCCGAGCGCCAGACCACGCAGGAACGGATCCGAAGAGCCCTTCCAAACGGCCTGGGCGGCGCGGAAAAGCAGCAGGAACATCCACACGTAGAGCGCCAGCCCGAGCGTGCCGATCTCGCCCCAAAGCGAGAACCAGCTGTTGTCGATATAGCCTTGCGTGCCGGCGATGCCGAACGGGAGACCGAGCGCGTCGTAGACCCGGGAGTTGCCGAGCACGGCTGCCGCGCCGCCGCCGTAAGAACCGGGCCCGTGGCCGAAGACCGGCGCGGAGGTGACGACCTTGAGCGGCGTGTTGACGATCCAATAGAGGCGGCCGTAGCCGTAGTATTCGCCGCGCCAGCGCTCGTACGAAAACGCTTCGAGCAGGCGCGCGATCGGCGTCTGTTCCGGCAGGTCGATCAGGTAGCGGACGACCACGCCGGAATACACGACATACGCGACGATCAGGCCGATGACGGCGAGGAAGGCGGCCAGCACGCGCTTATCATTCTTGAGCCGCACGGTCAGGTACAGAAAGCCGAGCAGGAAACCGAACCATGAGGCGCGCGAATAGGTCAACACGAGCGCGGTGGCCACGGTCGCGAAGAGCGGCAGAAGATAGCGCCAGCGACGGACGCCGTTGAGCTCATACAGCCAGCCGGTCAGGAGCAGCAGGAAGAAGCACAGGAACGTGCCGAGCTGATCGTAGCGGCCGAGCGTGGCGAAGACGCGCTGGCCCGGAGCCCAGAATTGCTGCGTCGCACCCGTCAGCTGGATGGCGTCGTAGGTGTGCTGCCGGCTGGGCAGAAGAAACGCGTCGAGCGCGCCGTGCGTCACGGCCTGGAGGACGCCGAGCACGGCCTCGCAGAAGACCAGGCCGAGCATCACGATCGAAAGCCGGCGTACCGTGACGCGCGACGGAGCCAGGGCACAGATGGCGAAAAACAGGAGCATGAAGCGGACGATCTGGCGCGTGCCGAGAACGGCGATGCCGGGCTGGACGAAATTCGAGACGGCCGAGGCGACCGCAACCAAAATGAGCAGCGCGAACGGCAGGTCGAGCGGCGTCGGCGCGCGCTTCTCCCCTGAAAGCCAGCGACGGAAGAGAACCGAGCCGAGCAGAAGATAGATCAGGGCCTCCGAAAAGTATTTGGCGAACACGTAGAGCTCGTCCGGAACGAACTTGAGGAGGAACGGCTCGAGCGGGATGCATGCCATCAGAAACGCCAGCATCCAGGTCGGCCGCGCATAGGCGAGAACCAGAAGGCCGACGGCCAGGAAAAATGCCAACACCTTCCAAGGCGACAGAAAAACGACGAGCAGGCAGAAGGCCAGGGCCGCGAGCGCGAAGCCTTTGACCAGACGCTCCCAACGGATGCCTTCGATCTCGAAGAGCGCGCGCGCTCTCCGTTTCAAGAAATCGCTGGCCCACATAGTTCCTCCACTTTATCAGAAAAAAAAGCGGGGGTCGACCGGCGCCGAAGCGCGGGAGGAACCCCGTACGGAGAGCTGTGAGAGCTAATGACGCAGGCTGCCTCCGGAACGATAGCAAGGCGAGCCGATCGCATACTCGCTGAGATCCAGGGCGTACGTCTGGTTCCCCAGATTGGTCAGTTCGGGGAGGAAATCCTGATCCGTGATCGAGATCCGGAATTCGTACACGATGCCATCCCCCTGCCAGGACAGGCTGGGCTTGCCGGCGTTGGTGGGATACGGGACGTGCTGGTTTGCCGTCTGTCCGGACTCGAACTGCATCTGCCAGGATCCGACGACCGGGTTGGCCGTCTGGTTTCCGGCGAGGTGCGGCAGGACGCCGTTTATCCGGATGATCCAGTCCGTCGTCGTGGTCGGGCTGCAGTCGATGGTGCCCAAGTTGCCATTGTTCGGCACCGTATGCCCGAACGCTCCGGTGACGTGCTGACAGCTGCCGGAGACGTCGAATTGGGTCACGTCGAACCAGTGCCTGTACTGGTGTGAGTCCTCGACAAAAGCGTTAAACTCCGTGACCGTTGACGGGATCTGAAGGGTGTACGGATCGCTGTCGGATGTCCACGACTTGAAATCCGGCAGTCCGTAGCCGAGCTTGATCGAACTGGGCGCAGCATCGTTGAACGGAAGAAAGACATGGGCCAGGATGCCGCCGGAAACCGTCACGAAGGTCGTGGGGCCGTTGTCCGAACAGTTGAGGCTGCCATTGCCACCACCGCTGGATGCCGGCGTATGCCCGAACGCTCCGGTGACGTGCTGACAGCTGCCGGAGACGTTGAATCGGGTCACGTCGAACCAGTGCTTCGTGCCGCCGCCCGGTTCCCGGACGACGAGATTGAACTCCCGGACGCCGTCGGGCATGACGATGTCGTACGGGCCGCCGTCCGATGTCCACGGCTGCGCGCCCGGATCGCTGACGTTGTAGCCGATCTCGACCGTCCATCTGTTGTCCAGGAAGAGATCCCCACCGAACAGGTTAAAGAGATCCCGGTCGATCAGATTGGCGAGAAGGGGTCCGGTAACCCGAATGTGCGTCCGATGGGTGACGGCATCATCGGTACAGGAGACCGAGCCGTTACCGGACATCGTTCCTCCTCCCCCGCTGCCGGAACCTCCTCCGTTACCGAAGCCTCCTCCGTTGCCGGACGGGGGCGTGATCTGGCTTCCGCTGCCGGAGCCGGGACCGTTACCCGAACCGTCGTCATCCGGCCCGGGGACGGTCACGCAAGCCGTGAACAGCGACATGAGCAGACAAAGCGCGGTGCGCATGCGAACCTTTCCGGCCCTTCGGACCGATGGCGAATGGAAAAAGAACCCGCAGAACGGCCGCAACGTATCATAAAACGCCCTGCCTGTCAAGGCGGATTGACGTTTCTGGCTGGAAGATTTCGGATACGAAAAAGGTGACGTCGCCGAGCCGGCGGGCCACCCTGAGTAACGGGATCGGTTATGGCGAGATGAAGACGGAACCGTCCGAACCGTCGCTCTTGAGCACGAGCCGGCAATCGTAGCCGACCCCCGATCCGGAAACCGTGAAGCCGACGCCGTCGCCGTCGTTCGTACGGAAATCGGCGCAGCGGACGCTACCATCCGCATAGATGACGCATGGCGTGACGTGATCGACGGCCGCCGGCAGGTAAAGGGTCGGCGTCGCGCCCCAGTCGAAGAGCGGCTTGGTGCAGCCATTCGGATAGGGCACAGCGTGCAAGTCAGGGCAGGACGCGACGCGGTCGGGCGTATCGGTGTCGCTCTTGTAGGCGAGCTTGGAGGGATCCGACGTCGGCGCTCCTCCCAGAAGACCCGACCCGACGTTTCCCCCGAGCTGCAGGGCGTGCACGGAGACGCCGTTCACCACGTCGAGTCGACAGACGATGGTGCCGGACGGTGGCGTCGTATCGGCATCCGTCGAGGCATCGGGCGGCGCATTCGACCCCGAACCGGGACCGACGTCGGTCGCCCCATCGACAGCAGCGATCGCCGACCCAGAAAAACTGCAGGCTGTCGAAGCGAGAACGAACGTCAGGAACGTCAGAACGATGGAACGTGCGAGTCTCATGGCTTCTTCCCCTTCCGCGTGGAGCGGTCCGTTTCCCGGAATGTCGCGTTCAGCCTGACGGCGACCGCGGTCGTCTTCCGGTACGCGGTTTCGGCAAAAGTCCGTCCGGTCTCCATCGCGCACCCAAAATGGGCATGCGACGACCGGATCGCCCATCCTACATGAAAATAGGCACCGCGTCAAGACGCGCATGATAAAGAAAGGCCCCGGTCTCTTGTACAGAGAACGGGGCCGGAGCAGAGACGACTGAACTAATTTATGGGGCCGGGCGGATACGCTCCGTACGGCTTGGAACGATGACCGGCGACCGCCACCTGGAACATCGCGCAGCGATAGTCCACGTAGGTCGAGCCGTCGGCGCGCCTGTAGGTGCGATTGCCGCACGCCCGCAGAGCGCCCGAACGGCTCTGTGACATGAGATTGTCGCCGTATTGGGCATAATGCCACGTGCCGCCGTTCTCCTTCCAGGCGTAGGTGAACTCGCAGACATGACCGTCCTCCAGACCGATCTGATCGTTCCGAAAGGCGATACGGCCGTTGCGCACGGTGCCGAGCACCGGAGCCAGTTCGTAATTCTGAGCCTGCCCGCAGAAACCGAGCCAGTAGAGCGGCTGATCGGCAGGCTTGCCGGGCAGGACGGACGGCGAGTCCTCGCACGACGTCCACTTCTCACCGCCCTCGAGGGAGGTGAAGCAGACCGCGTGCGCCTCGTCAGCGCTGGGAAGCTCGTCACCGACGCTGCCGTCCGGATACATATTGCTGCCGCTGCCGGCATCGGGGCCGCCGCCGGAGGAACCGTCGTCGACGGTCGTACAGGCCGCGAGGGCCAGAATGAGACAACAGTAGAGCATCTTCATCGTAATCTCCTTGCAAACGTGTTGAACGAGTACCGGTCAGAAGCCGTAAATGACGGCGAGAGAGCCTCCGATGCCCATGGTATTGTGGAATTGGCCGTACGTACCCACCATGCCGAGAGGCACATGGGTTTCGGCACGCACCTTCCAATTCCGTCCATCGACCACGCGGAAGGCGACGCCTGGCGTAGCGAGAATGAACTGGAGATGCGCCCGATTCTGGCTGTCGATATCCGCATAGAACAACTCGGCGCCGATCCACGGTCCGACGCGATTCCAGAGCACGTAGGCCCCGAAATCGACCGCAAACAGGTCACCGTGCTTCCGACCGGGCGACCAGAGCGCCTTGAGCGTGACCTCCGCCCAGTCGTGCTGGACCATGAGGGCAATTCCGAAAGCAGTCACCTGGACACTCGGGGCGTTCTTCGCCCAGAATTGCTGGAAGAGAGCGGGTACCCCCACCCCTACAGTGGTGCCGTCGTGGCCCGGACGACCGTCCTTCGACTTCGCAACGGGCGGCGGATCGCAGGTGGCGCCGACATGACTGGACGGTTCGTCCACATCGTGCGTTCCATCGTCGTTCATGTCGATGTAGGTATCGACGTAGACCCCGGGATTCCCATTGCACCAGCGAGGATCCGCCTTGAAAGCGGGTCCTGGGACGATACGGGCGATATGCCCGTTTGTCCCGTTCGACCCGTCGCACGAGAAGGTCTCCTCGACCACTTCGCTGCCGCGCTTGATCGTAATGGCGGTCCCGCCGGCCGGACATGGTACGCGCACTTCAAAGCGCGATGTCTCGATCGTGAGTTGCGGCTCGGGCGGCTTGGCCGACGGCTTTCTGGGAGGGGCCGGCCGCTTCGGCGGATCCTTCTTCGGGGGATCCTTGGGGGGATCCTTCTTGGGAGAAGTGACCGGTGTCGCATCATCCAAGCAATCCGTCGGCACCTGCACCTGCTTCGTGCATCGCTGCTTGGGCTTATTCGTATCGATCGGGGCGAGTGCAGCGGGTGATGAACTGCCACTGCCGGTGCCGGCGTCGGGATCGGCGAAGGCGGTGCTGCCGCTGAGGCAGGCGACGAAGAGAATCGTGAGCGTGTGCCTCATCGGGCACCTCCTTGGTATAGGTTTTTCCGTCAATTGTCAGTGAACAGAGCGCTTTTTGGCCTTCCCGCGAAATACGGAAAGAAGCGCTGGAACCGCCCGGCCGACGCCGGAAGACAAGGAGGAGGTGTCTCCCGACTTCAAACCGGGCGATTTCAGGGCTTCTTGGAAGAAGACAGCATAGTACGCCGAATGAACTTGGGAGTAAACCACAAAAAGCCCTCTTTGTCAAGGGCGATTGTGACCACTTTCCTGTATCGGCCATAGGCCGAAAAAACGGCCCGTTTCAGCCGTTTTTACCCGATCGCCTGCGGAGTTCCGGAAAAGCGGATACGGCGATGACGGCGGGCTTCCCCAACCACCAGGTAAAGGGAGCTGAGCACGACACCGATCACCGCGCCCAGAAAGGCATTCAGGGGGATGTTGGGGCGGACCGGAAAGCGCGACTGGAGCGGGGTGTCGACCAGGCGGATCTCGAGATCGCGGCCGCCGATGAACGTATTGCCCTCGGTCGTCAGGACGTAGGCCACGGCCCGGGCGATTTCGGAGGCCTGTTCCTTGTTCTTATGATAGACGGTGACCTGCAGGAAGCCGCTCTCGTGGGTGACCTGCGCAGAGATCATGCGCGCCCACTGCTGGCGCCGCCTGGACTCGACCGGCTCGAAATAGCTCTTGTCGATGCTGAAGCCGGCCGAAGTGACTTTATCGTAGAAGACGGAGGTATAGATCACCTGGCTCAGGTTGTTGGCGATCGTCTCGGCCGAACGGATGGCGGTGTACGGGTCGAGGTTGACGCCCGACTGCTGGATGATCAGCAGGCGCATCGTCGAGGAATACTCGAGCGGGCGCACGAAACTGAG
>CAZHHN010000035.1:0-8819 GCA_964532415.1 uncultured Gammaproteobacteria bacterium | reverse complement strand
AGTTCGTTGGTCGTCATACGCCTCAGAGAGCCAGTGTACGGGGCTTTGCCGGGAGCGGCAAGGCCTGGCGGCGCCTGAGGCAGATGCCATCCCCAGCCCATTCCTTGACGTATCGGCGGCTGACCCGCAAGCTGAAAGCAGCCCTGCAAGGAGAAGTCATGCGATCTTTCCGTACCGTCCCGCCGTTCCGTTTTTTAGGCCTTCTGGCCGCACTGAGTCTCGCCTTCGGGGCCTGTCTTGCGGACTACGTCCCCTACTGCGGTGACGGCGTCTGCAATGGCGCCGAGACGCCCAAGTCCTGTCCACAGGAGTGCCCGACATATCAAAGCGGTCACGATGCCTGCTTGGCAATATGCGGGGAAGGTTTCAACTGCTGCGAGCAGCGCCAAGAGATCGTATGCGTTCCGTACCCTGAACAATGCCCCTGATGCCTCCGTGTCATTCTGGTCGGCGGGGATCGATGGGTAAACCGAACATTCATCCGCCAGCGACGGTGGATTTTTGTTTCTGTTGAGAGACGGGTCATGGAAAAGTCGAAGGGCGTGCCTGGGCCTGCGCAACCCAGATGACAGGACGGAGACCACCGCTCTTGATATCCGGCCCACGAAGTGCTACGTTCACCGAGTCGTATTCCACGCTGGAGTGTGTCATGAAGGAAGATGGGGGACGTGAGTACGCAGCTCTCTATAGGCGGTACAAGCCCTTTGTACGCCGCATTATCCAGGAGAATGCCAAGTTCCTGACGGAAGAGGAGCGGGAAGACCTTTTGCAGGAAGTGTTCGAGTCCGGACTGCGCACGTTCGGTAATTACGATCCCGGCGCGTTCAGACCGTGGATCGCCATTATCGCCAGAAGGCGCATCGCTGACACGTGGTACAGAATTT
Source organism: uncultured Gammaproteobacteria bacterium (assembly GCA_964532415.1). Classification (GTDB taxonomy): domain Bacteria; phylum Patescibacteriota; class Patescibacteriia; order SG8-24; family DYFX01; genus DYFX01. The sequence continues at coordinate 7,935 of CAZHHN010000035.1, read as the reverse complement.
CCGGCAAGAAGAAGGGACGGAGAATTCCATTTCGCCCTTTGTATGTTCAAATGGCCAACATGGATGCGCTCTATGACGAGAACGCAGTGGATGTCCTGAGCGCGTTGGTCTTCCCCGATGACGACGAGAGGGTCATGGCCGCGTGGCGCTCGCTTCCGGCTACGGAACGTGAAACGGTGCGCCTACGGATCTTCGATGGTCTCTCGACCAAAAAGATCGCGGAGACCATGCAGGTAAGCAGGTCGACCGTTCACGATCGATTGACGCGGGCGATCGGGAAGCTCCGCGACATCCTGTCGGACAAATGACGGGCCCCATCGAACCGGAAAAATATTTTCTTCCAAAACCGGGCCCTCAGCCGGTTTTTTCATGCGGGACGGACGTTCGTTTCATCTTGACTGCGCAGTCCGGTATCCGTACCGGATGTCGCGTCAATTGCGCCTTGATCGGCCCGGATCGGCAGGCTCAACGGGTGCGCGGCCTCATCGGCCAGCTGCTGCGCGGTCTGACGGACTGCGCCGATACAGCCGGCACCGACCATCAAAACGGCCGTCGCGGCGGCCAGGAAACGGTGACGTTTGGCGAAACGAATGGCGCGTCGGATCGGCATAGGCGTTTTTCCGCTCTCACATGGGGACGCGCAGGGTCAGGACGATCTTACAGTTTCGCGGATGCTTGGGCTTCGATCACGCCGCCGCCGAGCACTTCATCCCCGTCGTACAGGACGACGAATTGTCCGGGCGTCACGGCGCGCTGGGGCGATGAAAAACGCACATCGAGTCCGCTCCCGCTCGGCCGCACTTCGCAGTCCTGAAGCGGCTGGCGATAACGGATGCGCGCGCGCGCGGCGAGAGGAAATGCCGGCGCACGGCCGGCTGTCCAATGCCAATCCCCGGCGATGAGCCGATCCCGGAAAAGCGCGGGATGATCGGAGCCGCGGGCGACCGTCACGTTTCCGGAAGCGACGTCAACCGCGACGACGTAGTAGGGGGCTCCGCCGCCGATGCCGAGCCCGTGGCGCTGGCCGATGGTGAACGCCTGGGCATCGCCGTGTTTTCCGATGATGGCTCCGCTGTCGGCATCGACGATCGACCCCGGTTTGGGCGCGAGCGCGCGGCGGAGGAAGTCGCGCAGCTCGACCTTTCCGATGAAACAGATGCCCTGCGAATCCTTCTTGTCGGCGACGGCGAGACCGCGTCCACGCGCGTAGGCGCGCACGTCGCGCTTGTCGAGATGTCCGACCGGAAAGCGTACGCGTGAAAGCTGCTCCTGTCCGAGCGAGAAGACGAAATAGGACTGATCTTTGGCACGGTCGAGCCCGGCGAGCAGCGTATGCGATCCATCCGGTTTCCGGATCACGCGGGCATAGTGGCCGGTGGCGACGGCGTCTGCCCCCGCTTCCAGCGCCGCCTTCAGGAAGAGATCAAATTTGATGGCGCGATTGCAGAGGATGTCCGGGTTGGGCGTGCGCCCCGCGGCGTACTCCCGGTACAGATAGGCGACGACGGTCTCGTCATACGCTTTTTCAAAATCGAACGTCATGAACGGGATGCCGAGCTGGGCCGCCACGCGCATGGCGTCCCGGCGTTCCTCTTTCCAGGCGCACTCCCCCGTCTGGGGATCCTTCGTTTCCGACCAGTTTTTCATGAACGCGCCGACAACATCGCAGCCTTCGTCCAACAGCAAGCCGGCGGCCACGGAAGAATCCACGCCGCCGGACAGGCCGACCATGATTTTTGGCTTGCCGTTGTTTTTCCACATACTCAAGCCGCCTTGTTGGCCAGCTGGCCGCAGGCCGCGTCAATATCCTCCCCGAAGGTGATGCGGTGCGTCACCGAAATGCCGCGCTGCGCGAGCACATCCATGAAAGCTGAGCGCCGGACGGCCGGACTCGACGGGAACGTCCCCTTGCCGCTCTTCGGATCGATCGGCAGGCCGAAGCGCCCGGCCGCCGACGCCGCGACGTCGGTCGCGTGATATTTGATGAGATTGACGTGATACAGACCCGTCGGACGCCGGGCGCCGTCCGGATGCTCGCGGATCAGGAGATCCGCCAGCGCCTGGGCCAACTCGGGCGTGTCATTCACGCCGTCGATCAGCAGGTATTCGAACATAACTTTGCGTCCGGTGGCACGCACGTAGGTTTTGATCGCCTCAAAGAGCCTGGCGATCGGATAGGCGCGGTTGACCGGCATGAGTTTCGAGCGCAGTTCATCGTCCGGCGCGTGCAGCGAAATGGCCAGATTGACGCGCAGCGGATCTCCGGCCAGGCGCAGGATGCCGGGCACGATGCCACAGGTGGAGATCGACATGCGCCGGACGCCGAAGGCCAATCCCCTGGCGTCGTTCAGCGTGCGGAGCGCCGTCATGACATGGTCATAATTATGGAAGGGCTCGCCCATGCCCATCAGCACGACGTTGGTGACCGCGTCGTTTTCGTCCCTGAGCCGCCGCACGAAATGCATGACCTGATCGACGATCTCGTGCGGTTCGAGGTTGCGCTTGAGGCCCATCGTGCCGGTGGCGCAGAACGCGCAGGCCATCGGACAGCCGGCCTGGCTCGAGACGCAGACCGTGTTGCGCTCCCCTTCGTGGCGCATCAGCACCGTTTCGATCAGCTGGCCGTCGGCGCAACGGAAGGCGCATTTGACGGTGTCCCCGCGCGCGGAAACCGATTCGCGTTCGAGTTGCAGCACCGAAAGCGGGACGTCCTGCGTCAGGCGCGCCCGGAGTTCGGGCGGCAGTGCCGTAGCTTCCGACCAGGCGCCGATGCGCGTACGGAAAACCGCCTCGCGCGCCTGGTTGAGGCGAAAAGGCTTTTCTCCGACCAGGGCGATGGCGAGTTTGGCGGGATCCATAGGACGCGGAAACCTACCACGGAATGGCACCCGCGTCCAGCCCCTCAGGACAGGCCCGGCAGGGACGCGATCACCTTCAGCGCCAAACGCAGATGCTCCGGCAGGACGTACAGCGTGACGCTGTCGATCGCTTCGTTGTATTTCCTGAGCAGCGAGCTGTACTGTTCGACAGGCGCATAAACGACTTTACCCAAACGTTTCTCGCGGACGAGCAGCCGGGAACCTTCCCTGGGCTGCGTCCGAAAGGGATCGAGTTTGGAAAGATACTGATGGGAATTGATGGCGAAGTGCGGGACGCCGGCTTCGACCAACGCCCGCCGGATCTTCCGAAGCGTTTCGCGCGTGCCGGGACGGTCCCCGGACGAAGCATACAGCCGCTTGGCCGGCCTGCGGTCGACCAGGCGCTTCGACCAGACGTTCTTCGGATCCTGGGCGGCCGCGAAAAGCGCTTCCAGATAGGTGCTGTCGCGCATGCGGAGATACCCTTCGGCGCTGCCCGGCAGGCGAAGGCCGACTTCACCCGCCGCGAAGGCCTGTTTCAGGAAATACTCGAAACCGTTGATCGTCTTGTGGTGATAGACCTGCAGGAACATGTGGTATCGCGCGAGCAGGAAGGCTTCGAAGGCGCGCATGGCCGTAGCGTCGATCGCCAGCGTCAACCGGCGATGCGCGGCCGCAACCCCGAGATTTCGGATAAGATGATCGATGTCATAGACGCCGTAGGCCACGCCGGCGTAATAGGCATCGCGCAGGAGATAATCCATCCGATCGACATCAAGCTCGCCGGAAATCAGCGAGCTCAACAGGCGGTGCGCGGACGCGCGTCCGGTGCGTCTGCCATAGGCGCGCACCCAGCGATCGGAAGGCCGGACGCCATGATGCAGCAGCGAAGCGACGTCTTGGGCTTCGGCGGGATCGAGCGGCGCGCCCGGACCCCGGCTGAGCGCCGCGATCAGCATGACCGAATAATCTTCGTGCGCGGCCCGGCGCTGCGGCTGCCAGGAAAGGTACCAGGCCTTCGGAATCTCGAGTACGCCGAACTTCGGCATGAGCGCTTCCGACGTATGCGAGAAAGGCGCATGACCGACATCGTGCAGCAGCGCCGCGAAACGCAGGATGCGCCGGAAATAGGCCAGCTCCTTCGGGGAGAAGTTTTTTTTCAGGATCGAGCCGGCGGAGGCGAGGATGCTGTCCCAAACCCGGCCGGCCAGATGCATCGCCCCGAGCATGTGGCTGAAACGGTCGTGCGTCGCACCGGGATAGACGAGATACGACAACCCGAGCTGGCGCACGTAGCGCATGCGCTGGAAAACGGGATGGTCGATGACCGCCTTTTCGCGTTCGTCAAAACCGATCGTCTGATGGATGGGATCGCGCAATTCATAACGCGCCATACGAAAGCTGAAAAAAATCAGGTGCGACGGATATCGACTTCCGTGCCGATCTCGACCCAATCGTAGAGCGCTTTGGCCGGCCCGACACCAAGACGGATGCAGCCGCCGGAGACGGGCGTGCCGAGATGCGCTTCCCCCTCTTTTTTTCCGCCCGGCCATTCGGGCAGTTCATGGATCCCGTAGGTCGAACCGACGAAGGGCATCCACCAGGGCATCCAAAGTCGGGCGCGGGCCGACCACGCCCGTGGTTTCTTGTCCAAAATAGCGAAAGTGCCGACCGGCGTCGGCATGCCCGGCCGACCGGTCGAGACGGGCTCGACAGCGATCCGCTTCGGCCCGAGATAATAGGCGAGGCGCTGGTCGCTGAGCGTGATCAGGATCCGTTTTTTGAGCTTGACGGCAGCAGGGGTCGTCGGATCGTAACCGCGCGCAACTTCGGAACCGTCGTCGTACCCGTCGCCGTCCGAATCGCGCTGCAGGGGGTTGGAACCGAACAGCAGCTCGTCACCGTCGCTCAAGCCGTCGTCATCCGAATCGGCGGCCTGAAGCGTACCCGGACCATAGGGCGTGTATCCGTTCGCCACTTCGGTGGCGTTATCGTACCCGTCCCCATCGGTATCCTCCGTCGCCGCGGCGACGGTACGCGGATGCACAAACGCGACCGTCAGGAGCATGAGGATAATGACGGGCGCACACCAAGAGACGGATCGTTCCGGTCGGGACATACCGGAACCACTATATCATCGTTCCGCCTTGATTCCAACCGGTTTCCAAAGCTTGCCGCGCCGCAGCTGTAGCGAAATATTCCGCGGCGCCTGCAGAAGATGCCAGCGCCAGCCGCGGCCGGTCGTCGTGGCGCTTGCCTCCTGACCGGCATCATCTGAAGCGGGGGCGTGCATCATGGCATAGACGTCGCTTTCGAGACGTACGGAGTCGTCGATCGACGCATCGAGGCTTTCGGCGATATCGGGAGCGGCGGAGCTGGCCGAGGCGACCAGATCGACGTGCCGGTCGAGGATCCGTTCAACCGCCTCCACCGTCCTGCGACCGCGTTCAGGCTTGGCGGCATCGGGAGTCAGTTTGGCCGCCGCCCGATCCATCGTACCGACGCGTGCCTGATAGGCCGCCATCGTCGACTGCACGCGCTCCGCGCGGTCGGCGGCGGCAAGGCGCGGGTTTTGAATGATTCGTTCGGTTTCGTCGAGGCGACGGGCGGCGTGATCGGCCTGGAGCGCGAACCTCCGTTCGGACGAAAGCGCCAGATGTTCCCGGGCGCTTTCGAGCGCCAGCTTGACGGTATAAAGCGCCTCGCCTGGCAGGGCGGCCTGGGCCGCATACGCGACGCCGCCGCCCGAAACCGCAACGAAAATAATCACGACGACCGCCGCCATGGCCGGCTTCCAAATGTAGGCGCGCAGGAGAGAGCGCCTGCCGGTCATCGGCGAATCCGCCATGACGATCAAAAGGCGGCGACGGCCGTTCTCAAGAGCCTCCGGGGGCACGCGGAAGCTTCGGAGGTATTTTAATTGTCTAAGGGTGATCCGGCACATAAGGATTGAAGTTCTTTGACAGCCCGGTGAAGGGCAACATAGACGGCGTTTTTCTTCTTGCCGATCCGTTCGGCGATATGCTCGATGGACAGATCGTCGATGTATCGCATAACCAGCAGATCGCGGATGTGCGGCCGCAGACGCCTCAGGTAGCCGGCCATCCGCTCACCTTCCAGAATCCGATCGACGTCTTCATGCGTATCGCCGGATGCCCGAAGCGTTTCCTCCATCTCTTCGCTGATCGAGAGCGGAGCCCGGGCGTTCTTGCGATAATGATCGACGATGAGATTATCGGCCACCCGGTAAAGAAACGCTTTCAGATGGCGAATTTCCTCCGCGCGGGCGCGCACGAACTCCCAGGCCCGGACGAAGGTCTCACTCATGATGTCTTCGGCCACCTGCGGCGAACTGGTGCGGAACAAAGCGTGGCGATAGAGTTTGGGCGCAAAAAGCTCGTACGTCTCCACAAACGCCGTCTCGTCCCCCGACTGGATTCTGGCGAGAAGCAAAGCCTCTTTCAGCCCATCCACGATCACCTGGGGTTAAGAGTTCATTGGCTAAGACGGCAGTACAGCAAAAAACTTACGCTCATGCAAGCGGACCTTCGTCGTCAAGCCGGATCGTCTCACCGGGCTGGATCGGCTTCGGGACCGAGGGCGGGGATGACGGGATCGTCGGGGGTGGCGGAGCGACGGGGGGCGGAGGCTTCGGCAGGCCCTCCGGCTTCGACGGAAGCGGCATCGTCCTTTTTTCGGGCGCAGGCTCATTCCCGTCTTTTACGATACGAATCTTGCCGGCAAACATACCGGGCTTGGGCGGCGGTGGCAGCGGACGAGACGGTTGCGGCACCGGGGACGGAGCGGGCTTTGGTGCCGGGGGGGGCGGAACCGGTTTTTTCGGAGGAAGAGGCGCCTGGAATTTTGGCGCGGGAGGCGAAGATTTTAATAAGATGGATGGCGCCGTTGGCGGCTTCGGCATCGCTGCAGAGGCAGTGGCGGGGGCAGGCACGGAAGGACGCGGGGCGGGCGGCGGGAACGACGGCCGCGAGGCAGGCACAGGGGGGCGGGCGGCGGTTTCAGCACGGGCGAGCGGCAGGCATTCTTTGCAATAAAACGGCCGTGACGGATCGGGGGGGAATTTCAGGTTCAACTCCTTACCGCAGCGCGAACAGTTCGCCTTATACTGGCGGTCGGAATCGGCACGTGCCGGGGTGTCGAAGGTCGGACTTGCCGGCCGGCCGACGAACGTCCCGGTTTCCTGATCGAAGCCAGCCCAGGTGTTGACCTTGGCTTCGATATTCTCGCGCGTCAGGGCGTAGCGTTCGCGGGAAACGTTGATCACCTTGTCGCGGCTGTCGGTGCGCTTGGCGATGGGCGAAAGCGTTTTGGCCGAGAAGGGCGACGAGGCCACGCCGTCGATCATGAGCTTAAGATAGACTTCGTACTTGGCAAGATTGATGATGTCCTCTTCGACGAAAACCGGTGCGAATTCCTTGGCCAGGTGTTCCGCGTCATTGGCGCCGACGCGGAACGAAATGATCGTGCCGACGTTTCCGAAAACCGCGGCCGCCACTTCTTCCTCGAGCTGCTCGATGTATTGATGGGCAGTAATGAGCGCCAGGCGGTATTTGCGGGCCTCAGACAGGATGTTGGCGAAGGACTCGGTCGCGAAGTTCTGGAACTCGTCGACGTACAGGTAGAAGTCCTGGCGGTCCTTTTCCAGCATGTCGACGCGCTCCATGGCGGCGAGCTGCAGGCGCGTGATGAGCATGCCGCCCAGAAGCTTCGAGGAATCTTCGCCGACCAGTCCCTTCGAAAGGTTGACGATAAAAATCTTGCGCGCGTCCATGATCTCGCGGACGTTGATCGTCGACCGGGTCTGCGCGACGATGTTGCGGATGATGGTGTTCGAAAGGAACTGACCGACCTTGTTCTGGACCGGCGCGATCGCCTCCGAGGCGAACTTATCGGTGTATTTGGCGAATTCGTTGACCCAGAACCCCTTGACGACCGGGTCTTTGACGTTCTCGACGATCTTCTTGCGGAAGTCCTTGTCGGCCAAGATGCGGCTGATACCCAGAAGCGTCGAGCCGGGCGTGTCGAGCAGGGCCAGCACGCAGTTGAGCAGGATGTA
>CAZHHN010000034.1:0-9009 GCA_964532415.1 uncultured Gammaproteobacteria bacterium | reverse complement strand
TCTTGCCGGTCACCATCTGGATCTTGAGCTGATTGGCGTTGCCGTATTCCTCCTGACGGTTTCGGATGATACCGGCCGTGAGCGGCGCGGTGTAGATGACCGGAAAGCCCAGGCGGGGGAGCATGTGCGGCAGGCCGCCGACGTGATCGAGGTGGCCGTGGCTGACGATCACGCCGCGGATATTGCGCTCTTTGCCTTTGAGCGACGCGACGTTCGGAATGATGTAGTCGATGCCCGGCATGTTTTCCTCCGGGAACATCAGGCCGCCGTCGACGATGACGATGTCTTCGCCGCATTCGAAGACGGTGCAGTTGCGGCCGACCTCTTCAAGACCGCCCAGGGCGTAGACCCTGAGCTTGGGCGGATTGCCGGTCACGTCCAGCGTCGGCAGGGAAGCCGGGACGCTTTTGGGCGCGTGCAGCGCTTCGGCCGTGCGGGCCGACATCTCGCGCTTGACTCCGCCGACCGAAATGATTTTCGGCGCCGGACGGTTGCGGTTAAATCCCCGGTTAGCGGCCGGGCGGGGCGGAAAGGACGGTTTGCCGCCTTGAATGAAGGGGCGTGGATCGCGCCGCGGACCCTGCGCTTGCGGCGGGTTCGGGCGCTTCGGTGCGTTCACCATAAAAAAGAATGAAGTTGCCCGCGATGGGGCGTTAGGAATTCAATTGCCGTTCTTGCATATCGACAGTCGGGAGGTTCGAAGCCCGCGCTTCGGATCTTTCGACGGCGTACATGCGTTTGATCTTCATGACCCCTGGTGGGCGAGGAGGGACTTGAACCCTCATGACCTTGCGATCGTACGGCCCTGAACCGTATGCGTCTGCCAATTCCGCCACTCGCCCTCGCGTTTTCCTACCGGGATGGCCAGTATACCGCACCGGCCGGAAACGGTCAAGTTGTCTCGAGGCCGGCTTGACGGATCCGGCGAGATGCGCTATCATCCGCCATTCGTCGGCGCTCCATTTTGCCGCCTGCACGCGAATGGTCGCGTCGAGCGGCGTCCGGATCGCCGATCCGGGTTCGACAACCGCCGCCTGATGCGGCACAGACAAGGGGTACGGAAAATGGAGCAGAAGAGCACGCTTGGGATGTTCGGGATCATGACCTCCAAGCTCGCCGCTGGCGAGGGCGATCCACGCTGGGTGCCCACCCTCAGGGAAGCTTTCAGGCAGAACCAGATGGTCTATCTCGGACTGGAGCTGGATCCGGATAGCGAGGGTCCGGACGTCCTCCTGCACGCCGCGGCGCACTGGTTGTGGCGGGCTCGGAACAACTCGCCGGATGCGAATTGGGCGCTCGATCCGTTTGAGCCGATCTACATCGGATCCGAACTGGCTCGAACCGGCCGCTGGCTGGATCTGGGCGCGATGTGCCGCGCTGCGCAACAGACTCTCATCCCGCGGATCATGGAAGCGGGAGGGCTGAAGAATGCCCGCTACGCCGGCATCAAAAACCCGATAGATCGGGAGCAGGCGCAATTGGCCGATAGAGATGCCAACGAGCAGAACAGGACGCTGGTTCGCGATGCGTTCAAGCCGATGATGCGGCCCCACGGCGGCTACATGGTTGTCGATCCCATGACCGTACAGGTCATCGATATCCTCACGCGGGCTCTCGGGAACGGCGGTATGGAGTCCGTTCGAGCCGGCCACTTCGACATCTGGAGCGCTCCCAATCTTTCCGGAGCGATCGGACGCACGGCGCGCGAAGGCCTGGAGCACGTCCGGGGCGCCTTCCTGCTGATTGCGCCGGACGGGACGATCCACGTCGAGACGCGCATGCCGGTCGGAAAGTCCGGGCTGTCGGCGACCGTCTTCGGCAGCAGGGAAGCGGCTACGGCCTATTGGCAATCCGCGTCGGATCTGCACACGCACAGCATCGTCGAGGTCGACGATGCCATGATCGCTGCGTTTGAGGCAGGCACGTACCAGAACGACCTCGACTCGTTTGGCCAAGCGCCGGTCTAGTCACGCGTCCGCGGCATGGAGCCCCTCTCCGTCCACGGCGCGTTTTTTGTCTGCCCGCCGTTCACTTCTTCCAAATCCTGGCCGTTTTGAGATACCACGACGTCACGGTCGCGAAGCGGTCGGAGGGCGCGTTCACCCATGTCCCCCGAAAGCCCTTCAGCGCCGACGGGATCGCGTAGGTATAGGAAGGGCTGTACAGGAAGGCAGCCGGCACTTGGTCGGCCAGCACGCCGAGGAACGTTCGATAAGCCGCTTGGCGCACGTTCTCGTCCGTCGCCGTCCGGGCCGCGTCGAGCGCGGCATCGGCGTCGCGGTTCGCGAACATGGCGAGATTGAGTCCCGGATCGTGGATTTGCGAAGAATGCCAGAAGGGATATGGATCGGCGTCCGCGCCGAGCAGCTGTCCATAGAGCAGCGCCTGGTACTGTCGGGGAGCGATGACGGTGCGGTGGATGTCGGACGGCGGCACCGCTTCGATCGTCACGTCCGCGCCCAAGGCGCTCCAGCCGGCCTTGATGATCGAGGCGACGTGCAGGCTCTCCGGCTGATCGACGCCCGTCAGCGTGATGCGCAACGTCTCCTGCGCTGCGGCCTTTTTGGTTTTCGCGTCGGCCGGCGTGACGCGCATGCGCTGTCCGCTGGCCGGGTCGATCTTCCAGCCGGCGCCGTCGAGCAGCGTCGCGGCCGCTTCCGGATTGAACGGCAGCGGATTGGTCGTCGTGGCGCTCCAGCCCGGCAGGGCCGGATGATCGAGCGGTCGGCCGTCGCCACTCAGCGCGTCGAAGATCACGCGCACCTTGTCGATGCTCATGGCCAGCGCCCGCCGCACGTCCCTGTCTTTGAGGGCCGGATTGCGTTCGGGATTGAAGAAGACGGCGGTCGTCTGAGGCAGCCCGAGCGAAACGGGCGCGACGTGCGCCAGACCGCGCAATTCCCCGCGCATGTCGCGCGGTACGAAGCTGAGCGAAGTGATCTGACGTTTGCGGAGCGCTTCAAGCGCCGTCGGATAATCCGGGAAGAATTCGAACGTCAGGCGCTCCACGTACGGCGGCTGGGCGTAGTAGCCGGCATTCCGTTTCAGCGAATAGCTCAGCACGAAGCCGCGCTTGTCGCGGTGCATTTCTTCAAAGGCGTACGGGCCGCTGCCGACCGGTTTGAGATCCGCTTCCGCCATCGATACGTCCTGAGGTCCGATCGCCTTCCAGACGTGGCGGGGAAGGATGCCGACGTTCAGGAGCGACAGGAAAGGCGCGTACGGTTCTTTCAGCGTGATCCTGATCGTGCGGTCGCCGGCTTTTTCGAACGTCATGTCGGCAAAAACGGAGCGCAATGGGCTCTTCCAGGCCGGGTCCTGAATCAGCCCGAAGGTGAACAGCACGTCATCCGGCGTGAGCGGCTGGCCGTCGTGCCATTTGGCGTCGCCGCGGAGGGTGAGCATGTACGTTTTCTGGTCGGGCGACACGTTGTACGACTCGACCAGGTCCGGAGTCGGCTGCCCGGTGCCGTCGGTCGTGAACAGCCGGGAATACATCAGCCGCATCAGGTCGCCGTCCACGTCGTTCGAGACCGACAGGATCGGATTGAGGCTGCGCGGGGTTCCGACCGCGCCCTCGACGATCTCGCCGCCGACCGCCGGACCGAAAACGGTATGCGCGTAATAAAAGGCCGCGCCGACGGTGACGAGGCCGATCGCGAGCAGCACGCCGCCCAACCGTAGCCGGAAGCTGTCGCTCGACGAGAGTACTTCCGGCAAATGCCGGATCTGCCGCCAAGTCGGCAGGCGGGCCGAGGTCAGGGATTGCACCAGGCGCTTGTCCCAGCCGTTTTGATGGCCCAAAGTGGTCGTGGCGATGCGGGCGGTACCGCCCCGCCGGAAGCGGCCGAACGCCAGACGTGATCGTTCGCGGTTCGTGGGCATGCGCGTAAAAGGGAGCCCTGCGCAGGCCCCCTTTTGATGGGTTTAAGACAGGATGATCAGGCCGAGACTGGCGCCCAGGAAGAGCGCCGCCAGCACGATCGTGGCGTAAAATAGCCCTTTCTCAAGGCCGCGTTTGGTGCGGAACGCGCCGCCGTCGCCGCCGAAGGTCGTCGAGAGGCCGACGCCCTGCTGTTGGAGGAGGATGCTGGCGATCAACAGGACGGAAACGACGATCTGGATGATGGTGATGAGATGTTTCATGCGAATCCGGGAATATGCGGGCATCGTAGCAACGCGCCGGGGCCGTGTCAATCGTGGTATACTGCCATCGCTATGGGATCCAGACGCGGTTTTTCTTCCTCCGCGGCGATTGTTCTCGCCGGCCTCGCGCTTACGGCGGCCCTCCTTTTCATGTGGAAGGTCTGGACGTATTACGATCAGATCACGAGCGGGAAATCCGTCAGTCTGCCGCAGTTCAACGGCCAGTTCACGGTTTCCGGCACGACCGCCGGTCCCGTCGCGGCCGGCGCGCATCCCGAAGTCGCCACGCCGGACGATCCGGCCATCGGACCGGACGGCGCCAAGCTGGCGATCGTGGAGTTTCTCGATTACCAGTGCCCGTACTGCAACGAGGAATCCTCCGTCTTCCGCGAGTTGACATCGCGCTACGGCGATCGGGTGCGCTTCATCGTCCGTGATTTTCCCGTCCTCGAACTCCACCCCCAGGCGGTGACCGGCGCCGAGGCGGCCGGTTGCGCCGAAGTCCAGGGCAAGTTCTGGCCGATGCACGACCGCCTGTTCGCGCTCAAGGGCCAGTTGGCGCGGGCGGATGTCGAGCGCGCCGCCCGGCAATCCGGACTCGATATGACGGCGTTCATCGCCTGCATGGACGGCCATGCCCGGATCGATGAAATCCAGGCCGATGCCGCCGCCGGCGTCGCCGCCGGCGTCCGCGGAACGCCGACCTTCTTCTTCAATGGCCGCAGGGTGGAAGGCGTGATCCCGCGCGACGTGTTCGAGACGCTGATCGCCCGATTCCTGAATTCCTGACGATGACGTTTCGCCGCCTCTTCCTCGCCGCCGCGCTCGTCGCCGTCTGTCTGACGGCGGCGCTGCCTGCCGCGGCCCAGACCGGCTCCGGCGTGTCCTCTTCGGACATCCATCTGGAGATCCCGCTGCCTTCGCCGGTCGAAAATGGGGTGAGTGGAGCCGCCTCATCCGCCGTGCGCGGGCTGGCCGACTACATCTCACGGGTCTACGTCTTTATGATCGGCATCGTCGGCATGGTCGCGGCGATCATGATGATCGTCGGCGGTTTTCAGTACATCACCTCGGCCGGCAACACCGGCAAAATGAGCGCCGCCAAGAAGCGCATCGCCGACGCCTTCATCGGCCTGGTGCTGGCGCTCGGCTCGTACGTCATTCTCAATACCCTGAATCCGCAGCTGGTCAATCTGAAGCCGCTCACGACGTCCGAGGTGCACCGTACCACCACGATTCTCGCCTGGTGCGAAGATCTCATCGCGCAACATATCAATGTCACGCCGCTCGGCAAAGCCGAGTGCGGTTTCATCGGCACGTATGCCAAGTCCGGCAAGTCGGTCAGTCCCTGCATGTATGCCGGTTCCTGCGGCGCACAATCTTCCAGCAAGCTTTCGAACTTCGCCACCTGCATGCAGATTGCCGGTATTCCGACGCTCGTGGGCACCGACGGCAAGCCCGTCCAACTTACCCCGGACGTCGAACTCAGCATGGCGCAGAAAGATCCGACCTACGCCTTCGGCGTCTGCCGGGATTGCGCCACCATCACCACCAACTTCCTGTCCAGATTCGGTTACGACACGCTCAGTCAAGCCTGCGCCACCTGGCAGGAAAACATGAATGCGCAACTGCGTCGCCAGCCGAACGACGACAAGCGCTCCTGGGCGTCCTGCCAGCCGATGCCCGGACAGAACAGCTGCGCGCAGGTCGATATTGATTGCCAGGCGGCCGAGGACAATTCCGACAACTCCAGTAACAGCCAATGCACGGACGGCACGCACGATTGCGGGTGCGAAGGATATGACGACGCGCCGGCCATCCGCTACACCCAAAGCTACACGCTCGACGGGCACGGTGAAGCGCAGAATTACAACCTTTCCAGCAAAGCCAATCTGGATGACGAGCCGGGCCTGCTCGGGAGCGTCTGCCGCGCCAACCCCTGCAGGGATTACGCCAAGCCGAATACGCAGAACCGGGATTTCTCGAAAGGCTGTGAAATGAAGGGGGCGAGCGATTGCCGCAACGTGAACCGCGCCGTTCTTCCCTCGACGCCCGAGAACCCGGGCGGCATTCCGACGGTCATCTGACCGTCGCCCCTTGCCCTCTCCCTTGACGCGTGCTAGACTGCCTCCCGACATAACGTCGGCCGCATGGCAGCAAAAAAAACGACGAGCGCTCGCGCAAAAAACGGCGTCTTGGACGTCATCCGCGTCCGCGGCGCGCGCGCACACAATCTCAAGAACGTTTCCGTCGAGATCCCGAAAAACCGGCTCGTGGTCGTGACCGGGCTGTCCGGTTCCGGCAAGTCGAGTCTGGCCTTCGACACGATCTACGCGGAAGGCCAGCGCCGCTACATGGAGAGCCTGTCTTCGTACGCACGCCAGTTCCTGGAACTCCAGGACAAGCCCGACGTCGACGAGATCAGCGGCCTCAGTCCGACCATCGCCATCGACCAGAAAACCGTCTCGTCCAACCCGCGTTCGACGGTCGGGACGATCACGGAAATTTACGATTTTTTCCGCCTGCTGTTCGCGCGTGTCGGCAAGGCGCACTGCCCGAACTGCGGCAAGCCCGTTTCGGAACAGACGCCGCGCCAAATCGCCGACCGCGTGAGCGCGCTGGCGCAATCTTCGCCGCTGGCGATCCTGGCGCCGATCGTCCGGGAAGAAAAAGGCGAGCACAAGAAACAGATCGAAGCCATGCAAAAGGCCGGCTTCCGGGAAGCGCGCGTCGACGGCGCTTTTTATACGCTCGAAGAATTGCAGAAACAGCGCCTCGACCGCGACAAGCGCCATACGATCGAGGCGGTCATCGCCCGCCTCCAGGAAAAAAATCCGGCCTATGACGACAAACAGATGCTCGTGCTGGTCGGCAAGGCGCTCGAATTCGGCGACGGTTTCCTGAAGGTCTTTCTCGTCAAAAACGATGAGGATCTGCTCATGTCCCGCCGCCTGGCCTGCGCCGACTGCGGCATTTCGCTGCCGGAAATCGAACCGCGCATTTTCTCCTTCAACAGTCCGCACGGCGCCTGCCCTGGCTGCACGGGGCTCGGCGTGAAGCTCACGGCCGAACCGGAGCTCGTCATCCCGAACGACAAGCTGACGCTGGCGCAGGGCGCGGTCAAGCCCTGGACGCGCATCGCCGGCAGCGGCAACGGCATGATGAAGGAACTCCAGGCGCTTGCCGCCCGGATGGGTTTCTCGCTCGATACGCCCGTCGGGGCGCTGCCAAAAAAAGCGCTGGAAGCGGTGCTCTATGGCGACGCTGAATTCATCGGCGTCATCCCGCATCTCGAGAAGAAGCATCTCGAAACCGACTCGGAGTACATGCGCAAGGAGATCGAGGAATATATGCGCACCGTCATCTGCCCGTCCTGCAAGGGCCAGCGGCTGCGCGGGGAGGCGCTGGGCGTGAAGGTGGCCGGGCGCAACATTTCGGAATTCGTCGGCATGTCGATTGAGGATCTCGGCGGCGTCTTCAGGACGCTCGACCTGTCGCCTTTCGACCGCAAGATCGCCGATCAGATCATTAAGGAAGTCCTGCAGCGCCTGCTGCACCTGCTGGAAGTCGGGTTGGGGTATCTGACGCTCGACCGTTCCGTCACGACGCTCTCGGGTGGCGAAGGTCAGCGCGTGCGCCTGGCCACCCAGCTCGGCACGTCGCTCTCGGGCGTCATCTATATCCTGGACGAGCCGTCGATCGGCCTGCACCCGCGCGACAACGACAAGCTGATCGAGGCGATCAAGTCGATCCGCGACGTCGGCAACAGCCTGATCGTCGTCGAACACGACGAGGCGATGATCGAGGCGGCCGATTACGTCTTCGACATGGGTCCGGGCGCCGGCGAGTACGGCGGCGAGATCACGGCCGAAGGCACGCCCGCCGACATCAGGAAGAACAAGGACTCGCTGACCGGCCGCTACCTTTCCGGCAGAGAAAAAATCGTCGCGCCCGAGAAACCGCGCAAGGGCAGCGGCAAATCGATCGAGATCAGAGGAGCGACCGCCTTCAATCTGAAAAACGTCGACGTCAAGATCCCGCTCGGCAAGCTGGTGGCGGTCACGGGCGTTTCCGGCTCCGGCAAATCGACGCTGGTCATCGACATCCTTGCCACCGCACTGGCCAGAAAGTTTTATCGCGCCAAGGAGGAACCGGGCGCGCATAAGGCCATCAAGGGCGTCGAGCATGTCGATAAGATCATCACCATCGACCAGTCGCCGATCGGCCGGACGCCGCGTTCCAACCCGGCCACCTACACCGGCGTTTTTACCGCCATCCGCGATCTTTTTACCGAGGTGCCCGAAGCCAAGATGAAAGGCTACGACGCCGGAAAATTCTCGTTCAACGTGAAGGGCGGCGGCCGTTGCGAGACCTGCGCCGGCGAAGGCTACCAACGCATCGAAATGCAATTTTTGCCGGACGTTTTCATGGAGTGTCCGGAGTGCAAGGGTGCGCGCTACAATCACGAGGCGCTTGAAATCCACATCAAGGACAAGCACATCGCCGACGTTCTCAACATGACGGTCGAGGAAGCGCGCCGTTTCTTCGCCGATGTGCCGGCCATTTTCGAGAAGCTGAACGTGCTGCACGACGTCGGTCTCGGTTACCTCAAGCTCGGACAGCCGGCCACCAACCTCTCGGGCGGCGAAGCGCAGCGCGTGAAGCTCGCGACCGAGCTGTCCCGCCGCGCCACCGGCCGGACGCTCTACATTCTGGACGAGCCGACCACCGGACTGCATTTCGAGGATATCAAGCGCCTGCTCGGCGTCCTGGACCAACTCGTCGAAAAGGGGAACACCGTCGTCACCATCGAACACAACCTCGACGTCATCAAGTGCTCCGACTGGGTCATCGACATGGGCC
>CAZHHN010000033.1:0-10267 GCA_964532415.1 uncultured Gammaproteobacteria bacterium | reverse complement strand
TCGATCCACTTCATGAACGGCCGCCAGAAATCCTTGCCGACCAGCACGATCGGCAGCGGATCGATCTTCCTGGTCTGGACGAGCGTCAGGAGTTCGGTCAGTTCGTTGAGCGTGCCGAAGCCTCCGGGAAAAAAAACGTAGGCCTGGGCGGCAAACGAGAGCATCACCTTGCGGGTGAAAAAGTAATGGAAGCCCTGGGACTGCGTGGTATAGGGGTTCAGGCTCTGTTCTTTGGGTAATTGGATGTTGAGGCCGACCGAAGGCGCATGCGCCTCCATTGCGCCGCGGTTGCCGGCTTCCATGATGCCGGGTCCGCCGCCCGTCACGATCGTGTAGCCGGCCGCGCCGAGCTTCTGCGCCAGTTCGCGGGCCTCCTTGTAATGGTGGTCGTTTTCTTCGAAACGGGCCGAGCCGAAAAAGGAAACGGTGTTTTTGAGGCTTTGGATGAGCTGGAAGCCGTCGACGAACTCGGCCATGATGCGGAAAATGCGCCAGCCGAACTGATCGCCGAGGTCGACCGGATGATCGGACAGATGCGGGATGGAGGAGTTTGCCATGCCTCCATTCTACCTCAGAGCATCCGCTCCGGCCAATGCGGATCGGTCACGATTTCGAGTTCCAGGTAGGCCGGCCGGCCGTGGATCTGTTCGAGTTCCTTCCGGACCATCGTGCCGATTTTTCGGATCATGGCGCCGCCGGCGCCGATCAGCATGCGCTTGTGCTGGTCGCTGTCGGTCAGGATGCGGGCCTGGACGTGCAGCGTTTCCGGGCTCCGTTTCGACGGGCGGGTGGCGATTTCGTCGATCTCGACGGCGACGGTATAGGGCACTTCCTGATGAAGCGACAGGAACACTTTCTCGCGGATCAGCTCGGCGTACCAGGTTTTATTGTCGAGATTGGTGATCTGGTGCTTGGGATACACTGCTTCGCCCTCCGGCAGCCGTTCGAACACCTCTTTCGTGAGCGATCTGAGATGCGTGCCTTTGAGCGCCGAGATTTCGGCGGTCGCCGAGAAATCGGACGAGAGCGCCCGGTAATCCTCCAGATACTTCGGCCGCGGTTCGTCGATCTTGTTGATGACGAGCAGTTTCGGCGCCTTCACTTCGGAAATCATCTTCATGATGTCCTCCTCTTCCTCGCCGATGGCACGGGTCGGATCGACCACATACAGCACGAGATCGACGCCGTCGAGCGCGCCTTTGGCCGCCTGGTTCATGCGGCGGGTGACGGCGTCGCCGCGCTTGCGGAACAGGCCGGGCGTGTCGACGAAAACGATCTGGCCTTCGGGCGCGTGGAAAACGCCCTGGATGGCCTGGCGCGTGGTCTGCGGTTTGGGCGTGGTGATCGCGACTTTCGATCCGACCAGCGCGTTCAGCAGCGTCGATTTTCCGGCGTTGGAGCGCCCGACCAGGGCGACGAATCCGACTTTCATAGTCTGGTCAATTGTACAACGGTTTCGACATGCGGGGTATGGGGGAAGAGATCGACGCAGACGGCCGGATCGGCCCGATAGGCTGAGAGGAATTCTTTCAGGTCCGCAGCCAACGCGCGTACGTTGCAGGAGACGTAGATGATGCGGGGCGGGAGCTTTTCAAGCAGCGTGCGGCGCACCTTCGGGTGCAGTCCACTGCGCGGCGGATCGACGATCGCCACGTCCGGTTTTTCCTCTTCCCAGGAAAGCGCTTCGGCCGCCTCGGCGCGGAAGGCGGCGTTTGCGATGCCGTTTTCCTCGGCGGACTTCCCGGCTTCGGCGATCGCCTGCGCATCCAGTTCGATTCCGAGCGCCGATCCGACGTCTTTGGCCAGAGCGAGCGAGAAGAAACCGCCGCCGCAGTACAGATCGAGCAGGCGTTCGTGCGGACCGCCCAGCGCCAGCGTGCGCACGCGCGCGAGCAGCGTTTCGGCCATGCGCGTGTTCGTCTGGAAGAAGGCGTTCGGGTGGATGCGATAGGTGACGCCGGCGACCTTCTCGCGCAGGAGCGCTTCGCCTTTCAGGGCCCGCAGTTTCTGCGCGATCGACAGGTCGGTGATGGTCGGGTTGATGCCGTGGACGATCGAGGTGCAGAGCGGTGAGAGCGCTTCGACCAATTCCCGTTCTTTCTCGAGCGTTCCGGCGGCCGTGACCAGCATTGCCAGCCGTTCGCCGGTCGCCTTACCTTCGCGGATCACCAGATAGCGCAAATACCCTTCATGCCGGCGATTGTCCCAGGGGCGCAATCCGGACGCTTTGGCCCATTCCCGGGTCCGACGTAACGTCTCGAACCCGTCGGGCGAAAGCAGCAGGCAGGTCGAAAGGTCGAGATGTCTGTCCCAACGGCCCGGTTGCTTGAGGCCGAGTTCGCCGTTCGGTCCGAAGACGTAATCCATGCGGTTGCGGTGTCCGAAAAGCCCGGCGGCCGGATCGATGGCGGCGACCGGTACGCCGATGGGCGAGAGCGCGGTTTCGGCCGCTACGCGCTTTTCCTCCAGCTGGCGGGCATACGCCACATGCTGCCAAGCGCAGCCGCCGCACTCTCCAGCGTGCGGGCACTCCGGCTTCACGCGATCGGCGGAAGATTCGATAATCGCGACGTCGGCCATCCGCGCCGTGCCCTGCTTACGGCCGGCGAACGTGCCCTCGATTCTCTCACCCGGAACGACGAAATAGGCGGCCGTCTTTTTGGCTTCGCTCATGCCAACGCCGCGCCCGCGCTCGTCGAAGGCGGCGACGCGCATGGAAATCTTCTGGCCGAACTTCATGTCGTCCAACGCTAGCGTATTGCGACCGCGCCGTCAATCTTCAGGGTATCTGGATCAGGCGCGTGCAGGCGCACTGGCGGTCCCGGCACTCCTTCTCGTAACCGGCGGGGCAGGCGACCGCCGCGCAGTCGTTGATAGTGGTGCAGCCGACCGGGGCCTCCGTCGTTTTCCGGCAGATGCAGCTTCCTGCCTGGCATTCCGGCGCCGCGCCGGCAGGGCAGTCCGTCGAGCAGTCGGATACGCTCCGGCAAGCGGTCGTGGTACCGGCCTTGGCGCAGCCGCAGCTGCCGTCCAGGCAGACGCCGACCTGTCCGCTGCCGCAGGATGCCGTGCAGTCCGCCCCGGTCCGGCAACGCACCGTTTGCGTTTGGCTGCCGCGGCATTTGCAGCGGCGGTCGGCATCGCAGAACGGGGCTGCGCCCGTCGGGCACTCCGCGCGCGTACATTCGGCATCGTTCAGGCAGGCGCCGCCGTATTCCGGAGCGGAAAGGCAGGTGGCGATCGGCGGACAATCGCCGTCTGGGCATTGGATGGATGGGGTGCAGGCGGGATGCGTACCGGTCGGACACGCCAACCCCGTGGGTTCCGGACAAGCTTTCCGTGGCGCGTCGGGTTGGATCGAAAACGCCTGGCAGTGGCAGCTGCCTTCCGCACAGAGGGCGACGTATCCGGCCGGGCCGATCGGAGGAAACGCCATCCGTCCGCAGGCCGCGGCGCATTCGGCGTCGGAGGCGCAGCGGTCGGAAGGCGCGACCGGTTTCAGGCATCTCCCTCTCGGGGCATTGCAGAGTGTGCCTGGCAGGCAAAGGTTCACGCAGACGGTTCCGTCCTCGCAGAGGTCTTTATCGGTGCAGGGAGAAAATTCCCCGAGCGTCTTAGCAAAGGCGCCCGGTCGGCAGCGCTTCTCGTACATCGCGCAGTCCGATCCGGTGCAGGTGTTCAGACAAGTAAGTCCGGAGGCACAGGCTGCCTGCTGATCGCAGAGCGCGCCCTCTTTCAACGCCGGTCTCCTGGTCACTCCGAGGGCGCGAAACAGGCGGTCAAGCCATCCGCCGATCGTGGACGCGTAAAAACGCGCGCCGGTCCGGAAATCTTCAATCAGATCGTGGTGGCGGACCGACGAGGCGGCATGCACGGGCGTGAGAGCCGGTACGCTGAGCGTCAGGCAAAGGGCGATGGCAAAAATGAAGCGGCGCATAGTCATTCCAGTATAGCAAAGGCTTCGGCTTGCCGCCCGAAACGAGGGGAATGAAGGCAATCTGTTCGGGTCCGCTTCCGTATGCTATACTTCCCACCGATGCGTTTTTTGCCTTATTTTTGGCAAAGAAGCGGGTTATGCTGAGTATCGTCATCCCCACCTATAACGAGGAAGAATACCTGCCGCGCCTGCTGGCTTCCATTCGGAGCCAGCGGTTTGCGGGGTATGAGATCATCGTGGCGGATGCCAGGTCGACCGATCGGACGCGCGAAATCGCCCGGCGGTTCGGAGCCAGGGTCGTCGAAGGCGGCATGCCGGGACCGGGGAGAAACCTCGGTGCCGCGGCCGCTCAGGGCGACCTGTTGTTGTTCTTGGACGCCGACGTGGTGCTGCCGGACGTCGAATGGCTGAGAAACAAGGTCGGACAGTTCGGGCGCCGCGGTCTCGACGCCGCCACCTGCCTGATCAAGCCGCTCAGCGCCAGGATGATCGACCGGTTGTCGCACAACGTCTTCAACGCGCACATGATGGCGACCCAGTTCACGATGGCGCACGCGCCGGGTTTCTGCATCTTCGCCACCAAGGCGCTGCATGAGCGCATCGGCGGTTTCGACGAGGGCATCAAACTGGCCGAAGACCATGATTACGTCGAGCGCGCCAGCCAAGTCGGCAAGTTCCGGGTGATGACCGGTTCGCGCATCCGCGTTTCGGTGCGCCGTTTCGACCGCGACGGCCGCTTCGAAATTTTCAAAAAGTACCTGATGGTCGAACTGCACATGCTTACGCACGGCCAGATCCGGAATGACCGCTTCCGATACACGTTCGGGTACGATAAGCACGATGCCAAGGATTCCGCCTGAGTGGCTGGGCATCGTTGCATCCGGCATCGTCGCTCTTGGCGGCGCGTTTTTCTTTTTCCTGCCACCTCGCCCGGTTCCTGAGCCGTCGGCTTGCCCAAAAACCCTCCACTATTCCTATTTCAGCACGCCGCCCGTGTTCGACAAGGGTTACGCCGACGCGCCGCTTTCCAGGCATGACTCCGCCGTCAAAGCGATCTTGGTGCCGCACCATCTGCTGGCGGCCAGGCTGATCGCCGGGGCATTCGGCAAGATCGCGACGGATCGGGCGGTGACGGTCGTGCTGCTCAGCCCGAACCATTTTTCCGCCGGCAAGGGAAATCTCATCGCCACGGCCGCCTCCTGGCAGACGCCATACGGCCTGCTCGCGGCCGATTGCGACGCGGTGGCGAAACTTGAAGCGGCCCGGGCGGTTTCCGTCGAAGAGGCGCCGTTCGGGAAGGAACACGGCGTTTCCGGCATCGTGCCCTTCATCAGGAAATCCCTGCCGAATGCCAGAGTCGTGCCCGTCATCGTGCGCGATACGGCTACGGACGCCGATCTCGAAAAATTCGCCGGCGCGGCAAAAACCGCCTTCGGCCGCGATACGCTCTTCGTGGCCTCGTTCGATTTTTCGCATGAGCTGAGCGACACGGCCGCGCAATTCCACGATCGCAAGAGCTTGGCGGCCGTGGAAACGCTCGATGGCGAAGGCGCCAAGGCGCTCGATATCGACTCGATGCCGGGGCTCCGCCTGACGATGCGTCTTCTGGAAGACATCGGCGCCCGGAAATTCTCCCTGCTGGCGCACACGAATTCTTCCCAGCTGACGGGCCGCGCCGATCAGCCCGACGTGACCAGTTATCTGGCGGGGACGTTTTCGGAAGGGCATCCGTCATCGGACGACGATCTGACGCTCCTGACCTTCGGCGACCTGATGCTCTCCCGCGGGGTGGAGGCGAACCTCCGCGCGCACGGACCGACCTACCCGTTCGACGGAATGCCGCGCCTCTTTAAAGGCAGCGACATCGTGACCGCCAACGCGGAGGGCGTTTTCGTTGACGTTCCGGAGGCGCAGAAACCGAAGGCGCCGGACGATTTGCGTTTTCCGTTCGCCACCAGCCTGTTGCCGTATCTGAAACGGATCGGCTTTACGCATCTCGACTTGGCCAACAATCACGCCTTCAATTTCGGCGGGTCGGCGCTCGAAGCCTCCCGCGGCTTGTTGCAAAAAGCGGGCATCGAGCCGTTCGGCGATCCGGCCAATGCCGGGCAGATCTCCTCGCGGACGTTCGTGCGCGGCCGTTACGTCACCCAAATCGGCTATCATCAGTTCAGCGGACACGGGCCCGATGAGGTCTTGTCCGCTATTGCCGCCGCCAGAAAGGCGGGGGATGTGGTGATCGTCTATCCCCACTGGGGCGTCGAATACGAGCCGGATCCGACCCGACTCCAGGTCGCGCTGGCGCATCGGTTTATCGACGCCGGAGCGAACGCGGTGATCGGCGCGCATCCGCACGTCATCCAGCCGGTCGAAATCTACAAAGGAAAGGCGATCTTCTATTCGCTCGGAAATTTCATTTTCGATCAATCTTTCAGCGCTGAGGCCAGTCGCGGCCTGGCGGTCGGGATCGCCGACAACGCCCGCGACACGACGTTCTACCTTCTGCCGCTTGAGATCAGGAATGCCCGGGCGTCCTTGATGCCATATGCAAAGCGCGGTACGTTGTTGCAAAAGCTGGCGGCGGATTCGGCCGTGCCGGACGAGGTTGGGAAAGGGATTGCGACGGGAATTTTTACTCTTACGAAACAGCCATGAACAAGAAAACTTCGCTGCTCGTCATCGCCGCAACGCTCGCTCTCGTCGGCGCTGGTTGTAAGTCCGCTGCGACCGTGGTCAAACCGCCGCCTGCCGTCGCGCCGGTGGAATCCGCCTCGCAACCGCAGACGGCAAGCGTACCCAACCCAACGCTTTTGCCAATGCCGCAGGAGGTTTCGACCGGCGCTCTGCACGTGACTTGGTCTGCCGCCAAACCCGTCGCTCCTGTTGATGTGTTTACCGCAACGTATGAGCATTATACGTCAGGTGGAACGGACCATACGCCCGATTATCTAAGGCCTGAACGGTACCAGCAAGTAGGTGTCGTTGCGGACGGTCCGTATGCCGGCAGTAGAGTCGTGATCGTCCATATGGACGTGGCATGTTCCATGGGTGGGGATTCCGTCTACCACTTTTTGCTGCCCGTTTCGGGTAAGCCCGTGATGCTCGCCAAACATTCGCCGGACTATCGCGGTGCCGGTACGGATGACCCCGTCTGTTCGGACTTCGATGGGCGAAAATTCATTGTCGACACCACAGCAGAGGCACCTGAGTTGATGCTGCCGGTAGCGCTGACATATGCCGGGGCGCGCTTCAGACTAACGCAGAGCAGCAACTGGGATTCGGTGGGGCCACAGATCGGCACTCAGCCGCTCGATATGACCCATAAAAAGCTTGCGTTCATCGATCCGACGGTTGGCAAAGTCTGGACGGACGCGCATGACGGCGCTCCGAATATCTTCGCACAAGACGGATTCTATGTCGCGGCGGCGGATGGCACCATCCGCACCTACGTGCTCGATATCCCGTTTTATGACGAGCATACCCATATCGCTGACGCGAAATGGACTGATGGTACTCCCATCGGTGAAGAGTACTGGGCATACGATGTCGGCGGTTGCGGGGCCCAGAATGATGCCTCGGTCATGGTCGGAACCAAAAAAGCCGATTTATCGCCGGTGGGCGTGACCGCACAAGGCGATGCGATTTATCAGTTCAAGAATCCTGCCGATCCGCATTTGAAAGAGTTATACGACAAACAGTACGTTCCATGGCATCAGAACGGTGAAGGTGCGGCGGTGCTTTCCTTCGAGGCCTTCGTAAAGGCCAAACCGATTTTCCTGTGGATCGATCCGATCGGACGCGTGCTCAAGTTTCAGAAAGCCTCATTCCTTCCTGCCGCCGAATGCGGCAAGCCCGTCATCTACCTGTATCCGCCCAAGACGGAAAACGTCAGCGTCAAGCTCGATCCGCAAGGCGGCTTCACCAAGAGCGAACCGGGCTACGATGGCGGCTGGGACGTCCGCGCCACGCCGCAGGGCGAGCTGACGAACCTGAAGGACGGCAAGACGTATCCGTATCTCTTTTGGGAAGGTCGCGGCGGCTTGTACCGGACGCCCGGGCAAGGCTGGAGCGTCGCACAGAAAGACGTGCACGCGTTCCTATCAGAAAAACTTTCCGCTCTGGGACTGAACGCGAAGGAACGCGCCGACTTCATGGAATTTTGGGAGCCACGCATGCAGGGCTCGCCCTATTATTTCGTAACCTTCCTCGGTAACCGGGCAATGGACGCGCTGGCGCCGATGGCCGTCACGCCCAAGCCCGACAGCGTCATCCGCATCCTGATGGACTTCCGTCCGCTCGCGGCGCCGGTCGTTGTTCAGGGCTTCGAAATCCGCACGCCCAAGCGGGATGGTTTCACCGTCGTCGAATGGGGCGGCGTGCTGCGCTGAGATGGAAAAAATCAAAATCGGCAGCGTCTCGGAAATCGCGCCCGGCCGCGCCAAGTCGTATCATGCGCACGGGAAGGATTTGATCGTGGTGAACACCGGCGGAGCGCTGCGCGGCTACGTCAATTTCTGCACGCACATGGGCGGCAAGCTGCGCTGCATCGGCGAACGCTTCGAATGCGACTGGCACGGCGCGCAGTACGATTGCAAGACGGGGGAGTCGGTCGCCGAGGCCGGCGGCGCGCCCGAAAACGCCCCGCTCGAAAAGATCGAGATCGAAATCGACGGTGACGACATCCTTTGGCTCTACGCGCCGAAGAAAAGCCCGTGGGCGTTGGAGTGATGTGCGGAGCCGATCGCCATCGGGACTGCGCTTACGGACGCGGAAACGGCGTTTACCAGAATCGTCGCGGTCGGTGGGCCGCATCGCTTGACATCCGTAGTGTCCAGCCTGCTAGGCAGATGGGGTACACTTAAATTATACCTATGCTTACGCAGGATGATCTTCAGGCCATCGGCCAGCTGGTTGAGGAAAAAACCACGAAGCCGCTGCAACAGCAGATCGGTGGTTTGAAACTCGAGATCGATACGAAATTCGACGCGGTCCAAGAACAGCTCGACGGCATCGAAAACCGCATGTTGACGATGGATAGACTCGAACGCTGGGAAACGGGTTTGATCGACCGGCTCGACCATCGCTACGCTCGCCGCTGAATGGCAGCGCACACGCGGCTGGATCCATTCTTCCTGCCGATACGGAATTTGCTCGAGGAGAAAATTGATCCAACATAAAAACCCCGCTTGCGGCGGAGTCTGAGAAACGATCGGCAAATTAAAGCGTTTCGACGAGCTGAGGTCCGTATTCGGCGCGCGGTACACCGTCCTGCTCCCGAAACACCCTGAGTTCCAGATATGGCTCTTCCGGCGTCTGCTGATCGATGGCTTTCCAGATCAGTGAAGCCACGGCGGACGGGTCCATCAGCTTCGACAGGTCCGTCCCTGGCGGGTGCGTGCCCGATTGCATGCGACCGGGATGTACGAGCAGCGTCATCGAGCCCGGGAGATCGCCGGTCAGCTCGCCGGCGAACTGCCTGGTAAACTGGCTGATCGCTCCTTTGCTGGCGGCATGAGCGCTTGCCTGGTACTGCATCCTGAACGCTGCGGTGGACGATACAATCACCAGACGGTACGGCGGCGCTTTTTGGGAAGTCCGCATGTGGTGGAAGCACCGCAGAAATTCGATCGGGCCGAGTGCGTTTGTGGCGAATTCGTTAAGAATCTCGCGCCGCGAGCACGCTGCAAGCGGCTTGTGGAGATAACTTCCGGCCACGATGAATACAGAGCTGAGCTCCCGGTCGATCGCTTCGTTGAAGATCCGACTGAAGTTACGATCATTATCCGTCTTCGTCACATCGAACGGTTTGTAGGTCAGCAACGGGTGCTGCGGCTCTTTGGGCGCGGATCGGCCGGTGATGATCGTTTCGAGCCGCCTTCCTGCGGCGATCCGCCCGATCTCCAGGCCCAGCCCCTTCGTGCCTCCAATGATCAATACCTGCGGCATGTTTTCCTCCCGACATGATTTTTAAGCTTTTCGCCGATTTCGTCAATATTCATCCACACCCTTGAAACCGCCGCGGGCGCTAGAATACGTGCATGTCTGAAAAGCAATTCCTGATGGGCAACGAAGTGCTGGCGCGGGCCGCGCGGGCGGCCGGGGCGACCGGCATGTACGGCTATCCGATCACGCCGGGATCGGAGATTTTGCTGTGGTGGGCCAGGGAAGCCGGCTCGGAGCAGGGGAAAAAGGAAGGCTTGGTGTTCGTGCAGGCTGAGGACGAGATCGGCGCGTCTTTCATGCTGACCGGCGCGGTGCTCTCCGGCGCCAAATCCTTCACCGTCACGGCCGGTCCCGGCAACGTGCTGATGCAGGACGCTTTCTCGATGT
>CAZHHN010000032.1:0-10613 GCA_964532415.1 uncultured Gammaproteobacteria bacterium | reverse complement strand
GGAAGCGCGTCTTGTAATAGACGACGTCCTGGATGACGGTCTGGGCGGTGTCGATCGACGTCAGGGTGCCGGCGAACGGCATGCCGTCGCCGTAGGCGTCGAGCGTGATGACGGCCGCTTCGCCGGTTTTCAGTTTGGCGACGTCGGTTTCCGGCACGTCGGCTTCGATCTCGTAGACGTTCGCGCCGTGCAGCTTGAGGATGACGTCGGCGGGCGTGACCGTCGCGCCGGCGCGGCCGGGCGCCTGGGCGATCGTGCCGTCGTACGGGGCATGCAGCCGCGTTTTGTCGAGCGCCAGCCGGGCGGCTCCGAGCGCCGCATCGGCCTGCGTCACGCCGGCGCGCGCCGCTTCCAGATCGTAGACGGTGGCCGGGGCTTTTTTGAGATCGAATGCGGCCTGCGCGGACGCAACGGAGCCTTCGGCCGCCTGCACGGCGGCATTCGCCGCGTTGAGCGACGCGCTGTCGGAAGCCGTCGTTGAGGCCAGAAGCAGCTTCTGCGAGACGGCCGCATTCACGGCCGCATTCAGATCGGTCCAAACCGCTTTCACGTCGGCGGCGCGCGCGTCAAAACTGGCCTGGCTGGTGCCGCCGACCGGATCGGACGCCTGCATGACGGCATTGGCGAGCGCGGCGGCGTCGCGGATGCCCTGGCCTTCCCCGATCATTCGATCGGCCAGCTGCACGGCCGCTTCATGCGAAGCCGCAGTACGGAAGAGCGGAAGGTCGCTTGTGACATCGTGCAGTGCCGAGAGCGCCGCTGCATGTGCCGCCAGCGCCCGGGATTGGATCGAGAAATCCGGCGAGGAAATGTCCGCGCGCAGATTGCCGGCGGCATCGAACACGTCCGCATCGATCGTCTGCATCGCGGCGGAAGATTTCAGAGAGAGGTTCTCCATCTGGCCGGCCAAGTCGCCATACGCCTTGTCGAGCGCGGCGGCATTCGACGCTTGGGTATCGGAGAGCGCCTGCCGGGCCTTGTCGAGCGCGATCCGGGCGTTGTCGAGCGTCACCTGCGCCACCCGGAGGTCTTCGGCCGTGGCGCCGTTTTTCAGGCGGTCGAGGCTGGCCTGGGCCGAGAGCAGCGCTGCCTGAGCTTTCTGGACGTCGACCCGCTCTGCCCGGTCATCGAGCGTCGCCAGCACGTCGCCGGACTTGACGGCATCCCCCACCGCCCTGGCGATGGACGTGACGCGTCCAGACGATTCGAATTTCAGGTCGACATCCTGCGACGACACCACTTCGCCGGTCACTTGTACCGTCTGCCTGAGCGTCTCTTTGGCCACCGTATAAGTGTCGTAGGTGATTTTGGGCGCGCGGCCGGCACGCACCCAGGCGCCGATCGCGATGACGGCGACGATGCCGCCGCCTACGAGCCAGGGAGTTTTTTTCATGGAGTGATCATTCAATGCGCCCGGGAAGCTGCGCGGCAGGGCCAGCCGGCCGCTTCAGATCGTGCCGCGGAATGGAGATGCGCCGGCCCGGTGCGAGCGCATAGGGCGGCTTGAGACGATTGGCGCGCGCAATGTCCTGCCACGACAGGTCGAAACGGTTGGCAAGGCTCACGACCGTATCATGCTCTTCGACGACGTAGGGCAGAAGATTGGACGTCGTTTTCTTCCTGCCCCCATGCGCCTTCAGCAGGCGCCTGAGCGCGAAGGCCAGCGCACCGCAGGCAAGAACGGCCACGACCAGCAGGCCGATCTCGCCCCAGGGGAAGATCCAAAAGATCAGGGCTTGCGAGAAGGCGGGGTCGAGCGCATCGCCAAGAACCAGGAGCGTGCGGATTTCTCCGATACGCGGGGCGTTGGGCCAGCGCATCCGGATGGTAACTTTGCCGCCGCCCGGGAAGGTCGTTTCGGGAATGGGGAGCGTGACGGGGGGCGTGGCGCCATACACGTCCAGTAGTACGACGCGTCCCGCTGCGGATGCCGTCTGGCTCCCGGCGTTGGCGAGATCGAATTCAAACAGGCGGTCCGATCCGTCCGCATACTGGCGGACCCCGGCCAGCGACAGCGTGAGCCGGGATGCCGCGGCGGACAGAAGCGGCCACCCCGCGACGGCGGTGAGGCCGAAAACTACTGACGTGAGGGCGAGGCGTTTCAACATGGCTGAGATGAAGTCTAGCGTATTTTGACGGGCGCGTCATGCGCACGGCGGCCGGTTCCCTGCGCGTTCCGGGCCGAACCGAGAGTGCCGATTATGGTATACTTGGCGCATGAATCGGAGTCCATTGGTCTCCAAGACCGCGCGGATCGCCGGCTTCGTCGTGATCGGCTTAGCCGTGGTCGGATTGTCGGTGGCTGCCGGGATACTACCCCGACAAACGGCGCCGTCCGTGCCGGTTGAACGCATCACGATCGCCAACATCGGCATCTTTTCCAATTATAACATCCTGGCCGCGCGTAAGGGCTATTTCCTGGAGAACGGCTTGGACGCGCACGTCGATGAATACGACTCCGGCGCCACCACCATGGGCGCGCTGCTGGCCGGCAAGGCCGACATCGCGATCGCGGCAAACTTCGTGGGCGTGCGTCAGATCTTCAACAACAGCGACGTGCGCATTCTCGCCTCGGTCAACAGCCACGATATCTGGCAGGTACTGGGGCGGACCGACCGCGGCATCGCCAAGCCGGGAGACCTGAAAGGCAAAAAGGTCGGCGTCACGCTCCGGACGGCGGGCGAGTTCTATCTTGGAAACTTTCTGACGGAGAACGGTTTAAAGATGAGCGACCTGCAGGTCGTCGACCTTTCGGCCACCGACATCATCGCCCAGATCCAAGACGGACGCATCGACGCGGCGATGATTTTCGATCCGAACGCCTATCGCGTCCGGCAGGCTCTCGGCGACCTGATCATCGGCTGGCCCGCGCAGGGGGACCGGCGCGAGCAGGCGGTCGCGTACACGACGAATGCCTTCATCGCGGCGCATCCCGACGTCGTCGCGCGGTATGTCCGCGCGCTCGTCGAAGCGGAACGCTGGCAGAACGCCCACGAAGAGGAGGCCAGGCAATTCCTGACGGCCGCGCTCGGGTACGATCCCGCCTTCATGGCGCACCTCTGGCCCAGGTTCACTTTCGCCCTCCGGCTGGACCAGGACCTCCTGGTCACGATGGAAGATCAAGCCCGCTGGAACATCGAAAACGGCCTGGTCGGAACGGCGCGCGTCCCGGATTATACCGGCTACATCTACTTCGACGCGCTCGAAAAGGCGAAGCCGTCGGGCGTCAGCATCATCCACTAGGCCGCCGCATGAAGATCAAAACGCTGCTGATCACGTGCGCGATCGTGCTCCTGGCCGTCATCGCGACCGGCGGCGCTTTCGTCGTGGAATTCACCCGCCAGACGGAATCGACCGAACGCCAGAACATAGCGGTGGATCGCCTGGTGCGCCAGTTCTTCGAACAGAACGCGCTCGTGCAGGAATACATCGCCCATCACGAAGACCGGCCGAAGCGGCAATGGTACCTGCTGGAGGAAACCATCAACCAAACCCTGTCCGCGCCCGCCCTGCAGGAGGCGCCGAGCCGCGCGTACCTGGAAGAGCTCCGGACCGGCGTCGGCGATTTGAAGCTGACATTCGACGCGCTGGTCGAACAGACGTCCGCCTCCGCAGAAAACCTCGATCTGGAACGGCAGCTCTCCGGCAACCTGCTCGTGAAGTCCCGCGCCGTCACCCAGGTCGCAGACGAGTTGGCGCAGGAAGCGTCCGAGACGCACGCACGGGTCCGCATGGAAGCGGACCGGATCGTGCTGCTGCTCCTGGCCTGCCTGGCACTGCTCATGACGGCAGCACTGCTTTTCCTGTACCGGAGGATCGTCGGCGCCATCCGGAAGCTGCAGGTCGGCGCGCGCGCGGTCGGGGCGGGCGACCTGAATTACCGCATCGATGGCGATGCCAAGGACGAACTCGGCGACGTCTCCCGCGCCTTCGACCGCATGACCTCCCGGCTCAAAGCGTCGTACGAAACGCTCGAGGAAAAAATCCGGGGGCGGACCCGGGAACTGCAGGCCCTGAGCGACAGGAACCGGGCGCTGCTCCAAAGCATCGGCGACGCGGTCGTGGCCATCGACCGCTACTGGAACATCACCGTCTGGAATCCGGCGGCCGGCCGGCTGACCGGCTGGCAGGAGCGGGAGGTCCTCGGCAAGCCGCTGCGCGACCACGTGCGCTTCATCCATGAGCACGATCGCCGAGAAAACCTGGAGTTCATCGAGGAAGCGATGCTCTATGGCGAGGTCCGGCAGATGTCCGGCAACACCCTGCTGCTCACGCGCGACGGGCGCGAAGTACCCGTCGGCGACAGCGCCGCGCCGATCTTCGAAACGGGCGGGACGCTGAGCGGCGTGATCATCGTCTTCCGCGACGCCACCAAGGAACGTGAAGCATCGTTGCTGCGCACCGACTTCGCCTACGCTTCCCACCAGCTGCGCACGCCGGTCAACAAGGCGCTCTGGGACTTGGAACTCGCCCTGGAAGAAAGCCGGGATCAGGCCATCCGGCCGCGGCTTGAGGTCGCCTATCAGGGTTTGAAAGACGTGCAGAAGCTTGCCGATCGCCTGATCCACGTGTCGGAAATCGACCAGAAGCGCATCGTGCCGGAGTATGAAGAGATCGAACTCGGACCGTTCCTGAAGACGCTGCTGGACGAAACGGGGAAGAACGCCGGCAGCCGGGGCATCCGCCTCTCGATCAGCGAGATGCCCGCCGATGCCCGCATGGATGCCGATCCGAAGCTGCTCGCCATCGCCATCCGGGAGGTACTGGACAATGCCGTGCTCTACAGCCACAACGGTGAAGGCGTCGACATCGAGATCCGCCTGCAGCCGCTCGAGTTCATCCTGCAGGTACGCGACCGCGGCATCGGCATCAGCGAGGAGCAGAAGCCTCTGATCTTCACCAAGTTTTTCCGCGGCCAGAACGTGCCGGCTGACGCGGCCGGTTCCGGATTGGGCCTGTTCATCGCCCGCGAATACGTGCGCCTCATGGACGGCAAGCTCTGGTTCGAATCCCAGCTCGGAAAAGGTTCGACGTTCACGATTTCGCTGCCGCGCCTGCGCGGCATGCAGTCATGATCCTCTTTTTTCTCGCGACCGCGGCGGGCGCGCTGACGGTATTTGCTCCCTGCATCCTGCCGGTACTGCCTTTTCTCCTCGGCACGGGCGGCGGGCGCTCCCGCAGCCGGCCACTGGCGATCGTCGGAGGATTCATTCTCTCATTCAGCCTGGTCGGCGCGGCTCTGGCCACGGCCGGAACGTTTCTGGGAATTTCGGGCGGCGCTCTGCGCACGGCCGCCGGCATTCTCCTGCTGTTCTTCGGCGCAGCACTGGTTTTCGAAAGTGCCTACGGACGGCTGACGGTACGCCTGCAGGCACTGCTGACCGGGGCAGGCATCCGGCTGGCGGGGTCTGCGAACGCCCGGACCGATGCGCTCTCGGGCATGCTGGTCGGCATTTCGCTCGGGCTCGTCTGGTCGCCGTGCGCCGGACCGATCCTCGGCACGATCCTGACCCTGGCCGCCCGCAGCGCGGACTATGTCACGATCGCCTTCCTGTTTTTCGCCTATGGACTTGGCGCCGGAATTCCGATGCTCGCCCTCGCCTATGGCAGCCACCGTCTGCAGGAACGCTTCCGGGCCGCCGGACGGTTCCAGCCGGCATTCAATAAAATTTTCGGCGCGCTGGTGATCCTGACGGCGGTCGGCATCCTGACCGGGTACGATACCGCGGTGCAGGCTTGGCTGGTCGCGCGTTTCCCGGTCGCTTCCATCCTGGAACTATGAAATCGTACTTCGTCGGTTTCGTGGTCATCGTCGCGCTTGTCGCCATCGGCGCCTGGACGGTCGCCACGCGCACCAAAGGCCTGGGCGGATCCATCGCCGGTCTGCCGGCCTCGATCGGCCGGCAAACGCCGACCGGATCCTCCGGATTGCCGGTCCTGGCGGACGCCATGCCGGAATTCGCGTCGATCTCCGCCTGGATCAACTCCGCTCCGCTCACGGCCGCGCAGCTCAGGGGCAAAGTGGTGCTGGTCGATTTCTGGACCTACTCCTGCATCAACTGCATCCGCACGCTTCCCTACGTCACCTCGTGGCAGGAAAAGTACGGCGACAAAGGCTTTACCGTGATCGGCGTACACACGCCGGAATTCGCCTTCGAGAAATCCGAAGCGAACGTGCGTCAGGCCGTCGGGCGTTTCCACATCACGTATCCGGTGGCGCTCGACAACGCCTACGGCACCTGGAACGCCTACGGCAACCAGTACTGGCCGGCGCATTACCTGTTCGACGCGCAGCTCCGACTGCGTCACGCCCACTTCGGCGAAGGTGCATACGAAGAGACGGAGAAGGATATCCAGGCGCTGCTGCAGGAAGCCGGGCAGGACGCCGCGATGCCGGTCACGCGCATCGACGACAAAACGGACTTCGGCAAGATCGCTTCGCCCGAAACCTACCTCGGCTACGCACGCTTGACGCAACTGGATCCGTCGGAGCGTCCGGTGAAGGACGCCTACGCGACCTACCGGACAGGCGCGTCACCTGCGCTCAACGGCTTCACGTATTCCGGCGAATGGCAGATCGGCGCCGAGCACGCGCTCTCGGGAAAAGACGCCGGACTGAGGTATCGCTACCGTGCCGCCAACGTCAATCTCGTACTGGGCGGCGGGCGGAAGCGGGTTGAAGCCACGCTGGACGGCAAGCCCGTGCCGGAGCGCCTGCGCGGGTCCGATCTGCATGCGGACGCGTCCGGCGCGACCTCTGCCGAAATCGACGGCCAGCGGCTCTACGACCTCATCGACGGCGCCGGGCTGTACGAGGAGCACCTTCTGGAGCTGCATTTCGATCCGGGCGTGGAGGCCTATGCGCTCACGTTCGGGTAGGGCCGTCTGCGTTCGATCCGTTTGAAGAAATCGCTGAAAAATGCTATGATTTCATCGATTTCGAATACCTATGCCGAAAACACCAGAATGGCCGGTTGAACGCGACACGGAAACCACCGGGGAAATGCCCCTTCGAAAGGGGGGTGCTCGCGATCTTATGATTAGGCCCGGTACGAACGCTACGGTATCCGGAGAAATTGTCGTGAAGGGCCCGTTGCCGGATGATCAAGCAGGTTGGCACCGGGCTGAGTCGCAGGATACCGCTCCGATGGAAACCGTGGTGCCTGAAGATACGGAGAAGCCGCCGATGAATGATCGGGAGAAGTGGGCCGTACTGAGCAAACTGCG
The DNA here is from genome assembly GCA_964532415.1 of uncultured Gammaproteobacteria bacterium. Classification (GTDB taxonomy): domain Bacteria; phylum Patescibacteriota; class Patescibacteriia; order SG8-24; family DYFX01; genus DYFX01. The sequence continues at coordinate 3,386 of CAZHHN010000032.1, read as the reverse complement.
GGCGCGCGTCCAACATGACAAAATTCTCTCGGATTTTTGGGAACAGACCGCCGATGTCAAAGATCCGACCGAACGCGCGGGCGCACTGCTCGATCGCTTGAACCCGCATTACCAGGAAGTCTGGGGATCGCCGATGGAAGAACCGATGAAAACGAACCGCCTGAAATTCCTGAGCGATCTCGCCACCGAATTGCGCACGTTGCTGTAAATCCCGCTCCGGCGGGATTTTCGGTTGTGCTATCATGTCGGCATATGAAGCGCCGCATCCGCTTCGACATCCTGACGATCTTCCCGCAGATGTTCGGCGGCTACCTCGACGAGAGCATGATCAAGCGCGCCCGGGCGCGGCAGCTGCTCGACATCCGCGTCCACGACCTGCGCGCTTGGGCCACCGGCAAACACCGTCAGGTCGACGATCGGGTGTACGGCGGCAGTCCCGGCATGCTGATGAAAGTCGAACCGATCTACCGGGCCCTCAGGGACCTGAAAGCGCTGAAAACCGCCAAAGCCGGGCGTCCGTATGTGGTATTGCTCTCTCCCCGCGGAACGCGTTTCACCCAGCGCGTGGCCGAGCGGCTGGCCAAGCGCAACCGCATCGTATTGATCTGCGGACGCTACGAGGGGGTCGACCAGCGCGTCACCGACCATCTCGTCGACGAGGAAATCTCCGTCGGAGATTACGTGCTGACCGGCGGCGAACTGCCGGCGCTGACCGTCATGGATGCGGTCTCAAGACTCATTCCGGGCGTCATCGGCAAGGAAGCCTCGATCGTCGAGGAATCCCATTCGGCCGAAGGTTTCCTCGAACATCCGCACTACACCCGCCCCGAACGTTTCACGCCGAAGAAGGGCGTCCATTGGGACGTGCCGTCCGTGCTGCTCTCCGGCGATCACAAGAAAATCGCCGAATGGCGGCTGAAGCGCTCGAAACGCGCCGCGACATGATCGGCAAGCTCTATACCACGGCCGCGCTGGAGCATCCGCTCGATCTGTTCGGTCAGATGCTGGCCCAGGCGCCCTTCGCTGTCTGGGTGGCCGACCGCGACGGCAGGGTGCTGCTCTTCAATGAAGCGATGAAACGGCTTGTCGGCATCGACGACCCCGAACGGGTGCTGGAGTCGTACAACATCTTCCGCGATCCGGTCGCCAAGACGCAAGGCCTCATTCCTTCAATACGCAAAGTGCTGAAGGGCGAAGTCGTCCAAACCGTCGTGATGCTCGATCTCGCCCAGGAACCGTTCGGCGCGTCCGGCAAAGCGTTTCCGAAATCCTTTTACGTCCGGAGCCGCTACTTCCCGCTCGAGGGCGGACACGGCACGCCCGACTACGTCGTCGTGGTGATCGAAGACATCACCCGCGATTACCGGGAAGACCTGGAGCTTTCGCGCACGGCACGCGAACTCGAGACCGCCAACACCGAAATCCTCGGACGCGAAAAGGACATCATCGCCCTCAAGTCACGCGTACGTTTGCTGACGGCACAGCTCACGGCTTTGCGCGAACACCTATGAGCGCCGACCTCTCTCTCGGATTGATCGAACAGTTCGCGGCACAGGCGCCGTTCGGCATCTGGGTACTGGACGGACGCGGCGTATCGATCTTCGCGAACCGCCGGCTTTACCGGATGTTCGAAATGCCCGAGCGAACCGCCGGCGCCCTCGGCATCAACCTGTTTGAAGAGTCCCTGCTTGAAGCGCCCGGGTTGCAGGACGCCGCGCGGCGCATCAAAGCGGGCGAGATCGTCGACGTGGTCCTCCGTATTCAGGAGCCCAGGCTCCTCAAAAGCCGCCTGCCGATCCGCCGCGTCGCGCCGCTCGCCCTCAAGATCAACGCTTATGCGCTGCGATCGGAGGCCGGCGCGATCGAACACTACGTCATGGTGATGGAAGACATCACCGAGGCCTACGAACAGCGTGAACAAGTCCGCCGGCACATCCACGACCTCACGATCTTCAACGGCTCCCGGAAAACGCGGGTTTCAAGGCTGACGGAACTCCAGGCGGAGGAAACCCGGCTTGTCCGTGAAATCCGGGCGCGCGGCGACGAACCGGTGGCCAGCCCATAAAAAAAGACGCCGTGCGCACGGCGTCTTTTCCGTCCCAAACTTATGGCAGGCAGGCGTGCACGGCCGTCGTCTCGGCGGTGCGGGCCGTGCTGACATCGGAGCGGTAAGCGGTCATCAGCTTCGTCTTGTCGTCGCGGAACTTCTTCTGGGCCGTTTCGATCGCTTGGCGATAGGTGGCGCGGATGCCGGCGACGGCCGTCACATTCAGGCCTGAAACCGAGATGGAAGCCTGAAAACTGGCACGGGCGGACTTGAGCGCCGTCAGGTAGGCATCAAGCGCCGACTTCAGCGAGGCATCGCGCTCCGCTCTGGCCGCGGTCAGGGAAGCGCTGAAATTGGCTTTGGCTTTTTTGACGCATTCTTTCCGGGCGGAGGCTTCGGCCGTGGCGCTGGCATTCATCTGTACGTTCCATTTGAACAAGCCTTTGAAATCCGAGCGGATATCCTTGCGCAATTCCTTCAGCGCCGCAAGGTCGGCCTTCATGCCGGCATTGCCTTCGGCATGGACATTCACGCCGAGGTTCAGGCCGAGCCCACGTCCCAAACCAAGGCCCAAACCATTCGAAGCGAACGCCGGCATCGAAGTGGCGAACATCGCAACGGCCATGGCACCGGCCGCCACGCCCTTTCGGACAGAAAACCGCTTCTTCAGTTGCATAGGATGAAAGAGGATTATACCGGTAAAGACGCGCGCCTCCCTGTCTTTCTTACGCCATTTTGGCCCAGAAATGCAGCCGAACTGAGGTCACGGAGCCGCCCTTGACACCTTTTTGGGCCTCCCGTATAGTAGGCCCAACATCAACAAGGGAGGGCTTGCCCCAAATCCCCGCATGTCGGGGATTTGACAACGAAAAAGGCCCCCTCTATGATGCGCGAGTCTTTGACAATCTGATCGTGAGAAGAATCCACATCTCTCTCGGATGAGAGAGGTAGAGCTACGTCAATTCCAAATGACAGAGGCCCGTGCCCGCCAGGGCAGGGGTACTATATTGAGAGTTTGATCCTGGCTCAGGATGAACGCTGGCGGCGTGTCTAAGGCATGCAAGTCGAACGGACCAACGGTATCAGCAATGATGTTGTCGGTTAGTGGCAAACGGGTGAGTAACACATTAGTAACCTGCTCCGAAGTTCGGGATAACGGTCCGAAAGGACCGCTAATACCGGACGTGATTCGCGGACGATGTCTGTGAAGGAAAGCCCAAAAGGCGCTTCGGAAGGGGCTTATGGCTTATCAGCTAGTTGGTAGGGTAACGGCCTACCAAGGCGATGACGAGTAGCAGGCGTGAGAGCGCGACCTGCCTCAGTGGAACTGAGACACTGT
>CAZHHN010000031.1:0-10924 GCA_964532415.1 uncultured Gammaproteobacteria bacterium | reverse complement strand
CCAGTCGCGCGGCGGCAAGGGCGTGGCCGGCATCGCCACCAAGGAAGAGGACATCGTCAGCCAGATGTTCACCACCAACACGCACGCCGACCTGCTCTTCTTCACCACGCGCGGACGCGTCTTCCAGCTCAAGGCCTACGACGTGCCGCAGGCCTCGCGCACCTCCAAGGGTCAGGCCATCGTCAATTTCCTGCAGCTCGCGCCCAACGAGAAGGTCTCTTCCTCGATGACGGCCTCCGAGCTCGCCGACGCGAAGTTCCTGACGATGGTTACGCGCAACGGCGTCATCAAGAAGACGGAAATCTCCGAATACAAGGACGTCCGGCGCTCGGGCCTGATCGCCATCAAGATCCGTCCCGAGGACAATCTCGAATGGGTCAAGCCGTCGGGCGGCACCGACGACATCATGCTGGTGACGGCCCAGGGCCAGTCGATCCGTTTCAGCGAGAAGGACGTGCGCCCGATGGGCCGTTCGGCCTCCGGTGTGACCGGCATGCGCCTCAAGGGCAAGGACGTGATCGTCGGCATGGACGTGGTCGATGCCAAAGCCGCCGACAAAGGCGCCTTCGACCTCTTGGTCGTGATGGAGAACGGCTACGGCAAGCGCACCAATCTGAACGAATATAAAACCCAGGGCCGCGCCGGCAGCGGCATCAAGACCGCCGAAGTCACCGCCAAAACCGGACCGATCGTCTCGGTGCTGCTGATCAACTCCAAGGACGAGCGCGACTTGATCGTCATCTCGGAGAAAGGGCAGACTATCCGCTTCTCTTCGAAAACCATTCCGAGCCTGAACCGCGCCACGCAGGGCGTCCGCGTCATGCGCTTCAAGGCCGAAAAAGATTCCGTTTCGAGTGTGACGCTCATCTGACATGCGCGCCTCTTTCCGCTGGCTGCTCCAATGGCTCCGCGACGCCGCCGCGGCCGCGACGCGTCCGTCGTTCTGGCGCCGGGCCGGAGAACGCCCGCCATCGGCCGCCTTCGCCCATTTGGCGATGCTGACCCTGCTGTTCTGGGTGCTGCCCGTCTGCGTGCTTTTTTTCGGCGGCGCGCGCCAGTTCCTCGCTTCGCTGGACGCGACGCTGGACACGCGCGTGCCGGCCGGCGCCACGTTCGAACTCCGGGACGGGAAATTCCTGACGAATCTGGACCGGCCGCTCGTCATCCGGGACGAAGGATTCACCTTCATCGTCAATTCGGCCAGCAGCTCGCTCGATCTCTCGGCAACCGAGACCGGCGTGATGATCGGGCGCGATGCCATCGTCCGTCAGGATGGTGCGAGCCGCCAGATCACCGGCTTCGCATCCGCTCAGTCTTTTCGCTTCACCCGCGAGGAATTGCGGGACGGCTTGGCCCGTTGGGCTCCGCTCGGACTCTTCGCAATCGCGCTCGTTCTGCTCGTGCTCGTCTTCGCCCTCTGGATGGCCGGCGCCCTGCTCAGCGTCCTGCTGCACGGCTTCGTGCTTTGGCTGGCGCTCAGGCTCTGGAAGCGGCCATGGGATTGGAGACGCGCCTTTTCTTCCGCCGCCTATGCCGCCACCGGCCCGTTCGTCCTGCGCGCGTTCCTGACCGGTGCCGGTTTGGGTGTCATTTCGGGTCTCTGGTACTGGCTGCTGATCGGTTGGATCGCTTTCGACGCGATCCGAAAGAGCGATCCTGCCGCCGCGCCGCCCCCGCCGAAACCGCAAACGCCCTGACACCTGCCCCGGCCCGCGCCGGGGCTTGACGTTTTGAGAGTTCCGTGATACATCACCCGCGTACGCAACATGTTGGAGGGGTTCCATGGATCTGCTCATTCTTCCACGTTCGGCCGATCTCGCGCGCAAAGCCGAGGAGGCAATTGTGCATCGAACCGGGGTCAGGCGACCGGGCTGGCTCGACAGCGTCGGTCAGCTGCGCCTGCACGAGAACGATTGCCAACGCCGCTATGTGGTCCCCTGTTCAGATTCGCACGAATCGGCTTGGCGGACTGCGGTGGGCGTCCTTACCATCGTCTGCCTGCCGGGCGTTCTTATCTGGGGCTGGTTCGGCGCCTGGCCGCCCGTGCTGCAGTTCGTCACGCTGCTCGTGCCTCTGGTGTGGTTCTTCTTCCTCAACCCGCACCTGCGGGCGCTGGCGGCTTGGAAGACGCATGGTCCGCTGCTCCAGTCCCGTGAGATCGAGTCTGGGGTCATCGTGGCCTATCTCGGTCAGTTTGGCCGGGATCTCCGCGCCCACGGGTTGCGGGATGGGTTGCGGGATGATTCCGAAGATGAGGAGGAACATACGGAGGACGTTCCGGACGCCGGAGACTGCCCAGCGCTCCATACGCTGGATGTCGAGCGCCGGTTCTGGGGAAGCCTGCTGCCGCCCCTGTCCCAATCCGCCTCCGATACGTCGGCGCTTCGTGAGATCGTCCTGACGTATATCGATGACTGCGATAAAGCCGAGGATCGACTACAGTGGTTCCTTGTCCAGCGGGAGATGTTTTTTGGTCAGGCGGAGCTCGCGCGCCGGCGCCTTCTCCGGCTGCTTTCCACGGACGCACCGTTGCCGGATGAGGACCACGAACTCAAGTGTCTGATGGAAGAGGCGCGCAACATGGGATACCTCGTGCTCACCACGCTTCGTGATTTGATGGCTCAACGGACCCCGCATGCGGTCGTCGTGTCCGCCGAAGGTACCGTGCCGTCCGAACCGTCCGATGCGCTCGTCTGGCAATGGTGGCGGGACATTTCCCGTCTGAGCCGGGTGCAGCCGTTCGTGTCGAACGAACTCCGTCGCCTGGGATTGGTCGCTCTGGATATCCTGGAAGGCCTTCGAGTCGGCCTCAATCTGATCCGGCGTCACCGCGCGTGACCGCTGGATTTTTTGTTCAGACAAAATCGCCCGGCCTATACGGCAGGGCGTGGAAACCGTCGGAAGATCGGAGGCAGGGACTCGCTGCGGACCCGCTGGAACTGCCGGCGGGCGGCGGCAGCGCTTATGATCGTGCAGCCGCAGGCGTACCCTGCGCACGGATAGGCCAGCGGCCCGAGGATCAGGAACGTCATCACGATCCAGCCGAGGGCTTCCGCGCTCCATGCGTACAGCGGTCCCAGGATCACATGCGTGTCATGCAGCTGTTGCAGGATCGGAGCATCGTGGACCCAGATCGCCGCGCATACGATTGAAGCGAGCAGGACGATGGCAAGCAGGAAGTACCAGACGCCGGTGGCCGTTCCCAAATCCGTGGGCAGTTCATGCGTCGCCGAAGTCAGGGCCATTCCCAGCGCGACGAGGGCGGTCAGCACGGCATTGGCGGCCAGGGCCCAGGCCAGGTACGGCCGGTTTCGGTGATCGGTGAGCATTTCAATCTCCAAGGTGCGGGTCTGGAACCATTTTCCCGGCGAATCGCCCGGCCGTCAAACTTGGGGAAACGAAAACGCCGGCGTCAGGCGACGCGGCGGGCGATGGGGAGCGGGGGCTTGGTGACGTTGCGCCGATCTCGCACATAAAGCATGACAAGGTAGCTGGCGATCCCTGTCATGGCGGTCGGGATCAACTGCACGACGGGGCTTTCCGTGGGGTAGAAACGGTTTCCGAACGCGCTCAGCAGATTGCTGAAGAAAAGCAAGAATGATGCGCCGATGATGAGAAAGACAATGATACAGCCGATGGGCTGATTCTGCAGCCGTTGCGGCACGCAGCGTATCAGCGCGGTCATGACGCCGTAGTTGCTCACTCCGAACGCCAAGAGGGCGAAGGCAAAGATCGCATACGTTGCCGGCGTTTCCATGCCCCCGTTCTCGTTGAGCAGGCGGTTGTAGATGACGAAGCCCTTGCAGCTCACGGGGTACAGTCCGCAGATAATTGCGGCATAGAGCTTCAGGCGGTTCGACTTGGCAGGGTTGGCATCGGTTTGCATCGGCGCTCCCGTTTGGAGGTTGAGAATGGACAAGCGGATGCCTGCATTCAAGTTAAAAAAGCGCTTTCTGTCAAGCTCGCAGGCCGATCTTGCATTTTTAGGGAAGTTCCGCTACACTGGCTCCACGATTTAACGTATACTGACTATGGGTCTCCCCGGACATCGCCGGACCAGCTCGCACAAGCGCCGCCGCGCCGCCCACTTCGCCCTCGGCAAGAAGCAGCTCACGGAGTGCACCAAGTGCAAAAAGCCCGTCCAGCCCCACCACGCCTGCGCCTTCTGCGGCACCTACAACGGCCGCCAGGTCACCAAGGCCAAAGCCTCGAAATAACGCTTCCCGGAGGAGGGAAGCCGCCCACTCGCCCTTTATGTCCAACCGCCATCTTGCCCGCACCGTCGCCATGCAGTCCCTTTACGAAAAGGACTTCCGCGGCGGCGCGCTCGCCGAGGCCGACCAGCTGGTCGCCCGAAATCTCCAGGAGTTCGCTCCCGGCCTTGACGACAAAGGCTTCGCCAGGGAACTCGTTGATGGCGTCATGACGCATCAGCCGACCATTGACGCGACCATCACCAAGTACGCGCCGGCCTGGCCGCTTTCGCAGATCACGATCGTGGACCGGAACATTCTCCGGATCGGCGTGTTCGAGCTCAAACACTCGGACAACGTGCCGTCCAAAGTTGCCATCAACGAGGCGATCGAGCTGGCCAAAACCTACGGGGGAGAGTCTTCGGGCAAGTTCGTGAACGGCGTACTCGGCGCGATCTTCAAGGACATGGTCGCGACGGGGCACGTGAAGGATGTTGATAAGCAGGAACCGAAAAAGAAGGAGCCCGCGCCGCCCGATGGCGGGACGGGCGAGTCTTAATCCGTAATGACGCAGCATTTCCGCCGCGCTGCGCGCCGTCTCCTCGGCGCCCGCCGCGACTGAAAAGCGCGCCGCGCACGCATGAAGGATCTCTCGGCCTTCGAGGAAAAGATCGGCATCCGCTTCAGGGACGCCGATCTGCTTACGCAGGCGTTCGTGCACCGTTCGTATCTCAATGAGCATCCGGATTTCCGGCTCGGTCATAACGAGCGTCTCGAATTTCTGGGCGATGCCGTCATCGAGCTGGTCGTGACGGAGTATCTCTACAAGCGCTATCCGAATCCCGAAGGCGAGCTGACCAACTGGCGTGCCGCGCTGGTCAACGCCAACACGCTCTCGGCCATCGCCCAGGACGACCTCGGCATGGACGAATACCTGTTCCTCTCGCGCGGCGAGGCCAAGGACGCCGGCTCCAAGGCGCGCCAGTATATTCTGGCCAACGCCATCGAGGCGCTGATCGGCTCGGTCTATCTCGACCAGGGCTGGGAGGTGGTCAGCACCTTCATCGAACGCTTCGTGCTCTCCAAGCTGGCGCACATCCTCGAGCACCGGCTCTACATCGATCCCAAAAGCCGCTTTCAGGAAGCCTCCCAGGAAACCGTCGGCGTAACGCCTTCGTACCGGGTAATTTCCGAAACCGGCCCCGATCACGCCAAGGAATTCGACGTCGGCGTCTATCTCGGCGGGGAACTCGTCGCCAGCGGCAAGGGCACGTCCAAACAGGACGCGCAAATCGAAGCCGCCCGCAAGGCGTTGGAGGTCAAAGGCTGGTGAGTGCTATGATGGAACCGCTATGCTGACCGCTTCCTCGCTGTTCGGCGCCGCCGTCGAACGCGGCGCCTCCGACCTGCATCTCGTCTTTGGCTACCGGCCGATTTTGCGTGTGACGGGAGATCTCGTCGAACTGGAACAGGAAGACGCCCTGTCCGACGCGGCGCTCGAAAAGCTCATCCGGCAGGTCGTCGCGCCCGAGCAGTTCGAGCGCTTCCGCATCGAAAAGGAACTCGACTTGGCCTACGGACTCGACGGCGCGCGTTTCCGCGTCAACCTCCTCTGGGAAAAAGGCCACATCAGCCTGGCGGCCCGTACCATTCCGCAGCAGATTCCCACCATGGAAGAGCTCGGGCTGCCGCCGGTCGTACGGGGGTTTACCGAGCTTCCGCACGGGCTGATTCTGGTGACCGGGCCGACCGGCTGCGGCAAATCGACCTCGCTGGCCGCCATGATCGACGACATCAACGCCAGCCGCAGCGTGAACATCATCACGCTCGAAGATCCGATCGAATTCATCTTCCATCCGAAGAAAAGCGTCATCCGCCAGCGTCAGCTCGAGTCGGACATGGTCAGCTTCGGCGAAGGGCTGAAGCACGTGCTGCGCCAAGACCCGGATGTCGTCATGGTCGGCGAAATGCGCGACCTCGATACGATCGCCACCACGCTGACGCTGGCCGAAACCGGACATCTCGTGTTCGCCACGCTGCATACCTACAGCGCGCCGCAGACGATCTCGCGCATCATCGACGTCTTCCCGCCGCATCAGCAGACCCAGATCCGCCTGCAGCTCGCCATGACGCTCCGCGGCGTCATTTCCCAGCAGCTGCTGCCGCGCGTCGGCGGGGGGTTGGTTGCGGCCCGCGAGATCCTCGTCAACACGGCCGCCTGCGCCAACGAGATCCGCGAGAATAAGGTGGAACAGATCAAGAACGTCATCCAGACCGGCGCCTCGCAGGGGATGTTCTCGTATTCGCAGGATCTCAAACGTTTGGTCAAGGAGGGCCTGATCACGGAAGAGACGGCCGGAAATTACCTGCTGGCCTCCAACGACTACCAGAAGTGAAAGAGACCTCGACAAAGAAAGGGCGCCCGTGCTACGGTCCGGGCGTCTTTTACGACATGTGGAGGTGAGTGATGCGCAGACCGGTTTTTGTTCTTTTTCTCCTGGCCGCCTCCTGCGGCGACAACGACGTTCCGACACCCGTCGACATGACCTATCAGATCGATATCCGGCGGACAGAAGATACGTGCGATGAGTTCCCGGATCCGTGGCCCGACCTCCATCCGCAACTGGATGCGGTCCAGTGGCCCGGCGGCAGGGTCGAGCTCAGAGGATTGCCGCTCCAGGGCTATGCGATCGGACCGATGCCGGTCTTGAATGGCAACATCGGGCATGAAGGTCTCGCTGACGGCGATTCCAATCGCGGCTGGCAGCGCTTTCCGTACGAGGTCGGCGGCAAGCTGACGATGGAGCGGGTCGACCTTACCGTCGTGTCCCATGAAGTCCGCTACGACGATCCGGCCAAGGCATGTACACAGCGATGGAAAGTTGCCGGGCTGGCCCGCGGTTTCCTCGATACGAATTCCCTCGATGGAGAGTACATCCTTGGCGGTACCCCACTCGGCGTCTCGTGCCCGACCGGGTTTCAACCCGCGTCTTCGGCGAGTCCGGTCGCATTTGAGCTTGATGCGAATCTGAGAACGGACGGCATCCATTTCCTGCTGCGGTCCGATGTCGTCGGGCACGTCCTGGGAGTCGCTGCCGTTTCCGAAGCCGATCACCGGCTGACGGTCCGGCAGGCCGAGTATTTCGTCTCCGATCCCGACGCCGGCGCTGGACTCGCGCATGTTCCCGGTTCGCTGGAAGGCCTATGGAGCCCGGGCGATGTCGATCTTGAGCTCGCCTTCGCGGTGCCGGACAGGCCGGGTTGCTTCGACCGCTACCGGCTTGAAGGCCGCAAGCGGCTGGCCTCGCCCGACTCGATCATCGGAAGCTACCGCAGCGTTTCTCGGTTCCGTTTTGAGGATACCTGCGGAGGGAGCTCGTTTACGGTTTCCTACCTGGAAACCTTCGGGGTGCGCGAGTCCTTTCCGGGCCGACTCTTTATTGTCGGTGGGACCGGGAACGTCATGGCCACCCGGAGCGGGTCGCATTTCCATTCGCATGTCGAATCTGATGAGGGGTATCGGATTACTGTGGACGGAGAAGTGGATCCGCCGCATCTTCGTTATCGCATGACCGAATGGCTTTCCGAACCATGCTCCGTGAGCGGCCAAGCGACTATGCTCATTACTACGACCGACGTCGATGCCGTTTCCCGCTTCTTTCCCCGCCTCGGATGGTCTCCGCCGTTCCTGCCCGATGAGCCGAAGTGACGGCATCGGACAGATCGGCTTTCTCCGCCTCGCGGAGAATTTTATTTTCCGGAATCTCTGGGTGTCTCCGCTATGCCTTGAGCTGGCGGGCGATCCTGCGTATAGTCCGTGTGCCCGCGGGCGTAGCTCAACGGACAGAGTGCCGGTCTTCGGAACCGGCTATGGGGGTTCGATTCCCTCCGCCCGCACCAGAAAAACCCTTTCAACGAAGGGTTTTTCCGTTCGCCTGGCGTTTGGCTGCATGCGAAGCTCGATGCCGGCTTTCAGGCGATGGCCCCGCACCGGAAATCCGCCTATAAGGAGGGAGGCTCGGGTCTTGACTTTTACTGAGATTCCGCGTATCGTCGTTCAAATGATTCTTAGCGTACGGCTTATCCGCTTTTCCCTCACTACTATGAAAAAGCGCCTGTTGGTTTCGCTGCTCGCCCTTTCGCTGCTCCTGCCCGCTTCCTCCGCCTTGGCCGCATCCGGGGACGTCGAAACGGGCTTTAATGTGCCCAGCGCCGCGGTCAGCGGGCTGATCCGTACGGATGCCGGCGGCACCCTCGACGGCGGCTTTGCTGTGAGCGCCAATAGCACGATCCGCGCAATCGCCCGCCTGCCCAACGGCAAGATCCTGATCGGCGGCGATTTTACCGAGGTCGACGGTCGCATCACTCATCCGCGCCTCGCCCGCCTGAACGCCGACGGCACGCTTGATCCGTCATTCGTGGGTCTTGTGGATGAAAGAGTCACGAGTATCCTCGTACAGCCCGACGGCAAGATCCTGATCGGCGGCGACTTCACCGAGGTCAACGGCGCCTCAGCCTACGCCCATATCGCCCGCCTGAGTCCCGATGGCGGCGTTGATACCGGCTTTAACGCCACCGTAGACGTGGATATCGCTGCTTCAACGCCGATCGACACGATTGCGTTGCAGCCCGACGGCAAGATCCTGATCGGCGGAACATTCGTCTCCATTGACGGGGACACGTCCTACACCAAGCTCGCCCGCCTGAACGCCGACGGCACACTCGATACCTCGTTCGCCGCGATTGTTGCCGACGATATGGTATCCGCCGTTGCGCTTCAGCCCGACGGCAAGGTGCTCGTTGGAGGTTTCTTTAATCACGTCAACGGTGATACGGACTATAACGGTCTTGTCCGCCTGAACGACGACGGTACGCTCGACACCAATTTCACCGCGATCAGCGCCAACCCCGTGTTGCGCGTGGTGCTGCAGGACGACGGCAAAATTGTTATCGGCGGATTTTTCACTGCCGTGAACGGCGATACAACCCGCCGGGCCATCGCCCGCCTGAATGTAGACGGTTCAGTCGATAGCGGATACGGGACGCCCTTGGCCGGCACGACCGGCGTCTTGCGTGCCCTCGCCCTCCAACCCGACGGCAAGGCCGTGATCGGCGGCAATTTCCCGGTGAATGACGGCCTGAACGACGGTGCCCGGACGCACATCGCCCGCCTGAACTCCGACGGTCAATTCGATGCCGATTTTGGAGCCAGCTTGCCCGGAAGTGCCGGAATGGGCGTGTACGACCTGGCTATACAGCCAGACAGCGCCATTCTCATCGCCGGTACTTTTACTTCCTATAACGCGCTGGGTCCGAATAATCCGGTCCGCGTGGTCGTCACGCAGCCCGACGGCAAGATCCTGATCGGCGGCGACTTCGATTTCGTGGACGGCGCTCCGCACCGGCGTTTCGCCCGCCTGGAAACGGATGGCGACGTGGACGCGTCGTTCAATGCCGACGTGGACGGCCAGGTGCTTGCGGCGGCGATCCAACCCGACGGCAAGATCGTCATCGGCGGAGGCTTCTCCATGGTTGACGGCCAATCGCGTGTGTTCCTCGCCCGCCTGAACGCCGACGGTTCGCTGGACTCTTCTTTTACCGGTCCGGCGCTCGGCGGCATACCGCAAGCGATCGTTCTCCAGCCCGACGGCAAGATCCTGGTCGGCGGTTCCTTCAGCGAGGCGGATGGCGATGCGTCGCGGGCGTTTCTCGTCCGCCTGAATGCGGGCGGCTCGCTCGATGCCGGCTTCATGGTCGCTCCGCACACCGGTCCGAATGCGGTCGTTCGCGCAATCGCTCTCCAGTCCGACGGCAAGATCGTCATTGGCGGCACGTTCACGTCCGTCGACGGTGAGCCGCACGGATCGCTCGCCCGCCTGAACGCCGACGGCTCGATCGATTCGCACTATATTCCCGATGCGGATCAGCCCGTCAACGCGCTGACTCTTCAGAGCGACGGCAAAGTGCTCGTGGCCGGAGCGTTTACCGGCATCGACACGAATCCTTCCGCGCACGTCGCGCGCCTGCTGACTTCCGGCGACATCGATCCGGTCTTCCATCCGAGCGTCAACGACGAGGCGGTCGCCATCCTTTACCAGCCCGACGGAAAAATCATCGTGGCAACGGGCACCAACAAGATCTTGCGCCTCTTGGCCGACGGCTCGAGCGACGCGGCGTTCGCGGCTTCGTCCAATGTCTTCAATGACTTCATTCTGTCCCTGGCGCTTCAGGCCGACCAGCACGTCCTGGTCGCGGGAACCTTCACCTCCGCTGAGACGCAGTCCCACCATTATCTGGCGGAGCTTCAAAATTCCTTCCAGGCGCCCGGCATCGCCGTGACCGAGACGTCCGGTTCCACCGCCGTCACCGAGGGTAGCGCGTCCGACACGTTCGAAGTCGCCCTCGCTTCCCAGCCGGCTTCGAAAGTCGTCCTGAACATCTCATCCGATGATCCGTCTTCCGCCTCCGTCTCGCCCGCGACGCTTGCCTTCACGTCCACGGATTGGAACGTCCCGCAGACGGTGACGGTCGGCGCCGTCGATGACGCCGTCTTCAAAGGAACCCGCACGACCGCGATCCGCCTGTCGGTCGACAACGCGACTTCTTCGTCCGAATACGTCGGCTTGGCCGACAGGACGGTGACCGTCACCGTGTCCGACAACGAAACGCCGCCTGTCAGCGGCGGCGGAGGCGGCTTCCCCCAGCCCGCCATCACCGTCGTTTCCCCGAAC
>CAZHHN010000030.1:0-11469 GCA_964532415.1 uncultured Gammaproteobacteria bacterium | reverse complement strand
CGACCTGCTGGTCGGCCTAGCCATCAAATTTGGTGGCACGAGTTAGTACTTACCCAATAAAAAGCGCCGCGGGGCGGCGTATCATGCCTGTTGCCCTCCGGCGCGGTCGATGCTGCCCCTGAGCTCAGTCAGGGCGGCGATGGCTTTATCGAGAGATCTCACCAGGCCTCGGTTCCCGTCGTCGCCCTGAGAAGCGACTGCCTGTCGAAAGGTGGCGTTCGGCACGCCCAGGATCGTGTCTGCATGCGCCTCGATTCGCTTCACGTGATGTCTGAGCCGCGCGAGCACGTCGGAAGGCTTGAGTGGCCTGCTGCCGATGCGCGCTCCGGCTTCTTCTGACTTTGCGCGCGCCAGCGCGCGTGCGGCATTGACTTTCAGGCCTTTGCCCGAAACTTCCCTGGCAATCGTGACCTGCAGGCTCGGGTTGTCGATCGTGCCGAGAAAGATCCCCATCGAAATGCCGATGCGCTGAGCTTTGGGCATCGTCGGTTCCATCATCGCCTGCACTTCCGGAGGGAGATTGAGGAGCCGCAAATGCTGGTCGACCCAGGTCGTGGACATGGCGCACATGTCGGAGATTTTCTGGATGCGCTGAGTGCGGGGATCCGCGGCGCTCTCCTGGGAATCGTAAATGCGCTGAAGCGCGCGTGCCGTTTCCATCGGCTGATGGCCGACGCGGCCGAAATTCGCCACGAAGGAGGCCCTGAACCGGGCGGCTGCAGAGGCATAATGCCGCACGTCGACCGCCACTTGTACGATTCCGGCCATCTTGAAAGCGCGGAGGCGCCGCTCGCCGTCGACCGTCAGATAGTCGTACTCGGGATCGCCCTCGATGGGCGTCACGATCAGCGCCACGACCTGGCCTTGCGTGCGCAGGGATGCCGCCAGTTGCTGCAGCTCCTCTTCGTCGAAGTATTGACGCGGCTGATCCGGATCGGGCCGAATTCGGCTGAGCGGAACCCATGCGAATTCCTGTCCTTTTCCTGGAACGTCACCGATGTGCAAAGCCGTGGCCATGTGCGCCTCCTCGCGAACGTGCAATGTGCGATAGCGGCACTTTAGCAGCGACTTCGGCTGCCGTCAAAGCCCTGGCCGGAGCCCGGGTGGCGGAACGGGCGGGACCCGGATGATAAAAACCGTCCAGACGGGACGGTTCTCGGAGCGCGGGCGTCATGATCCGGGCGCGGTGATGATGGCTTCGCTCACGCCGAGCGGGCGGATGCTCTCCACGATGAAGCGCGTGGCGGCGGCAAGCTCGTCGTAAACGGGCTGCGGGCCGCTGACTTCGATCATGATGATCTGGCCCAGCCGGCCCGGGATCGGCGCCAGGGTGCGTTTGATGATTTTTGCCACGCCTCCCGAACCTGGGATGCTGATCGTGAAACTCCGGCGGCCGTCGTGATCGTCTTCGATCGCGCTCACGCGGATGCCGCTGGCGGATGCCTTTCGCAGGATGCGCGCCCGCTGCAGCCGGAGACCGCCATTGAGTTCATCCAGCTCCGACGTCTCATAAAAACGCAGCTGCATTTCAAGGGGTTTCCCGGCCCGCACGATGTTCAATGCGGTGCCGTCGGGCGAGGCACTGGCCGACCAATGGCCATTCGGCAGAGTCAGGGAGATCCCGAGGTCTGTCAGGTGGACATTGCTCCAGGCGTTCGGCGCTCCCGGACGTGCGGTTGAAATTTCCCGGGTACTATTCGGCCGCGGGGCGGTGGCACAGGCGGACAGGCAGGCAAGAGCGAGAAGGAACGGTTTCACGTAATGACTCCACGAAAAGTTGTGTCGGCTACTGTAGCGGGAATGACAGACGGCGCCAAGTCGGCGCCCCTTGTCCGTATTTCTGCTCCGATGCTACCCTGACATGTGAGCCCGGCATGGGCTCCAGGAAGGAAGAGAAAGCGATGAAGAAGATCCTTGCTTTGATGATTACAGGCATACTGGCCGGCTGCGTTGATGCGCCCAATGCCTCCGATCCGCCGCCCCTATCCAGTGCGGCTGCCTTTCAACTCTTACAAGAGATGAAGGCCTCGGCAGCAGCGGGATCCGATGGAAATCCGGATCCCAACCAAGTCTGCTGGCGCTTTTCCGACGACACAGAGATGTGCTGTACTGCCGGTTATTGCATAGTCTGCCATAATCCGTTCAACTGCTACGTTCAGTAATGGTTCCCGCTGAACGCGCTCTTCCCGCATCGCAAGGTGCGGTTTTTTACCGGCATTTGCCGTTTTTTCGTCTTTAATGCTACTCTGGCGTTCTGAGCCTCATTCGGCTCAGAGCGGAGCCTCATTCGGCTCAGAAAGACAGAGGAAGAGGAAGATGAACAGAGTTCTTTGCGTCCTGGCTATTTGCGCGGCGGCATCAGCGGGTTGCGTCGACATGCTCGATCCGGCCGATCCGAACGGCGGAGAACCGCAAGTGTCTGCGAGAGAGGCGGGAACGGATGCCGATCCGGATTCGGATCTCCGTTGCGTAGCGCTCACAACCTCAACGGACATGTGTTGCACCGCTGGCTATTGCTGCCTTTGCGACAGTCTCGGTTGTTACTACTGCGAATGATTTCTGGCCTCAGTGCTCTTCCCGCATCGCAAGGTGCGGGTTTCTTTTTGATTGAATCAACCCGCATGCGTCATGCCTGCGGAGCTCTCGCCTTTCGCGCCTCCATGTCCATCTGCCAGATGTTCTTCTGTTCCCGGTAAACGACGATCAGCAGGCCCGCGAACGCCAGGGGAATGATGTACGGCGTCATGAACGTCAGGTGCGTTTTTCCGAACAGCGCGATCAATAGGTCGATGACGATGAACGTCAGGCGGATCTCGGTCGGGCCGATGCCGAGGTGCGCGATGCGGAAGCGGTTGGAAGCGGCCATGATCAGGTATGCATTCACCATGAAACCCGCCACCAGGGCGAAGACGAAGAAGAACAGCCATTTGGACTGGTCCGGCAGCAGGATCATGTAACCGATCATGATGCTCGCCAAGAAAAAATAGTCGAGCAGGTGGTCCATATAGTAGCCCCAGCGGATCAGGCCGGTATTCCGCAGGCGACCGACGGTGCCGTCGAGCGAATCCGTCAGCCACTGCAGTGCGATCATGGCGGCGACGGCGATCAGCCAGCGCGCGTCGTCTTTGGCGAGCGCGCTGAACAGGACGATCGACAGGCAGATCGGCACGGTGGCGAGCGTCAGGTGATAGGTTTCCAGCGCGGCCGGCACGCGCGGCGCTGCCCAGGCGATGAAGCGCCGTTCGGGGCCGTGCAGCAGCGAGGCGCCGACTTTTTTGTCTCCGGCGAAAGTTTCCTGCATACTTTTTTGATTCTAACCGGAGTACAGCCCGGTTTCAAATGGGTCAACTGGACGGAACCCTCAATCGGCGATAAAATCCGTAGGCGAGCTTTTGAAAAGCGTTACATGCAATCACATGATAAGAAAGTGCGCGATTTGTATATTTGGATCATGGGTTTCAGGATTAAGCGCTGTTGCCTGGGCATTTGTTGGAGTGTGTAACCCATTTGGTTTCTCAATGCCATTACGCGTTGTCCTGTTTTTTGTCGGTTTGGTCGGGATCAGTTTTCTGGCGTATCAACCTCCCTTTCCATCTTGTGCAAGATGTGTAAAGGCAAACGGCTTTAAGTAATTTCGTTACGTCCACGCCCCGACCTTTACAAGTTTTGGTCAATAAACTCTTTGAGCGCAACCAAATCGCGTTTCTCGCCGTCGTAGTGATGGGACAAGATACCCATTGACCACGCACTTTCTACTGCTTTCGTATTGTGTTCAAAGTAGATGACATCATCTTTGGTCAAACCGAAGTGTTCAAGCATCGTCTTGTAGTAAGCAGGGTCAGTTTTTTCTGGATTGTGCTTGAGCGTAAATACCCCGTACGGCACTTGTCTAGGCCAAATGCTTTGAACTGTTCGTCATTTGCTCCGGTCAGCACAATCTTTTTGTTCGGATACGTTTCAAGCAAGTCGTACATTTCTTTGAAAATACCCACTCCTTCAATTACCAACGCATCAACAGCGTCAACTAAGATTGTTTTCATATAAGTATCTTACAGGTTGTAACGTTCTATTGCCATCCAAAAATTGATATCTCAGAACGGGAGAAAACTACTGACTCGGTCTGCTGGATTCGAGCCGTTTCGGTCGCTCAAGCTTCGTTCCCTCGCTTTATGGGCAAGTATTTCGATTAACCGTCGCAAGGCTTCTCAGGCGGGACGTTTGTAAGGAGGGATGAAAGAAATGAGATATCCTCTACTGAGGATTTACAAATGTGCCATCCGACGCATACACATCAAAATCCCAGCCATTAGAAATCATCTTAAGTTCAGATCCGGGAGAAGAAAGAACCCATTGTTTTTTGCGACCTTTCCAATCAAGAAACTCGTTGTCACTAGGCAGGGCGAAATCAAGTTCGACCACTTTATATTTTGTATCATTAAAAATGTCTTCAACTTTGTAAAGAGTGGCATTGACAAATGCGAGGCTCTTATCTACGTGATCTTTTTTAATCGCTACGTTATGGCTCTTATTTTCATTTATTATGGACGGATACATTAATCCAGAAATAAAATCTGCACCCATTAAATGAGCCGCCACCTTGGCTGAATATGCATACATTGATTCGCCACGATAAGTGAATACCTCATGATAGATTGCCTCAATCTCAGACATCCTTTCTTCAAGGCCAACTTTTTGAAATACTAAGTCACCCGTATTCTGCCATTTTGACGCAATAATAAATTCTCCTGCCCTTACTCGACTTTCAGCAAGTGTTGTGGGAAATCCGGCCGAAGCATAAAATACCTGTTCGCTGGCGTCATTTGCTCTTCTAAGCCTGGTTTTCTCTAATGGTGGGTATGATAAATCTGTAATTTTTTTAGGTAGAATCTCCCCTCGATGGACCCTTGTTCTGTATAGGGTTACTTGTCCCGGGCCAAATTTCGGAGCTTTTCTTTGTACCCCTTTGGATAATTTCCATAGTTCAGACAGAAAAATATCTGGTGACACCTCATTCTTCTTAACAGCCTCCATCAAATCCGATAGTTCCATAATAGTTTTGATCAAAGTGATATGAAGATACTCCCGAATATCAAAGGGTTCGGGTATTTTATCACTGATTCATGGGCGGTCAATTTTAGATAAAGAAGACCCAGCCGGATGGCTGGGTCTTCTTTGGCGCTAAGGCCTCTCGGTCTTCCGAAAGGCGCTCAACATGGCTCACCAGCCCAGTCTAGAAATATCTCAGTATGAATAAATGATGGGTCTTTCTTGAAGCCAACCTTGCAAGATAATCGACGCATCCCGGTCTGGTTTTTAACGATGACTAGGATCAAATTCCAGCTCGATATGTGTGTCGTCGGAACTGACGTCTCGGAAACCGAGTTTTCGATAGAGATTCAGCGCACGATTTTCGCGCAGAGCCCTGATTTTCACTGGCACGTTGCGTGAAACGGCACGTTCAATGACTTCAGAAAGGATTTTTGTACCGATGCCCTTCCCTTGGAATTCCGGGAGCAGGACGAGTTCATACGGAACGATGCGGTCAGTGAAGTCCTCTCCTTTGTAGTACCCGCACGGGACGTCATCAGACAGAAGGATCTGAAAGGTCTCGCCGTCAGACCAGTCGTTTTCAAAGAAGGCGTTTTGCCGCTTTTCGTCCCAGCTTCCGAATTGCCTGACGATGACATCATGATAGGCGCTGTGATGGACCCTGCGCGCAAATTCCGTGTCAGTCGGCAGCGCGGAGCGTCTGCTCAAGACGGGTTCTTTGTCCGGCAAGTTGATTTGTTCGGCTTTCATATAGGAAATATTGTAGCTGCTTTTTAAGGAATTTCCTACCCGAGCCGCTCTTTAAAAAACGCTCGCGACCGATCGCATCCATCTTTTCGAGATAGGCTTCATAGTAAATGAGGTGATAATCTCCATGCGCCGTCGATTGGTTTTGGCCGGATTGGTGTTCGGCTAAACGACGTCGTAAGTCGCCTGTATAACCGATATACCAACCGCGCTCCTGATTTTGCAGAAGATAGACGTAGTACATAATCTTCGACCTACCTGAACCCGCTATAAGGTGTCAATGGCAGCGCCACGTGAACCGCGCCTGCCGATGGAAGCCGCGTAAAATCGCTGACTTCGTCATCGATCACGCGGCACGTAAAAACCACCCCCTTGCGGGCGCGGTTTTTACGTGGCTCGGGGACCTGGATTCGAACCAAGATAAACAGATTCAGAGTCTGTTGTCCTACCATTAGACGATCCCCGAAAGTGCGTTTGCCGGCATGATTCGGGCCGGACGACGTGGACAGAATATCCAACATTTACGCGGTTGTCAATTCCCGGTACCATCCCGGCATGCGCATCAATAAATACCTGTCCGGCGCCGGGGTCGCTTCGCGCCGGGAAGCCGACCGGCTGATCGAAACCGGCAAGGTGATGCTCAACGGCCGCCGCGCCCTGGTTGGAGATCGGGTGGAAGAAGGGGATCGCGTCACGGTGGACGGCCGGCCCGCGCGGACGGTCAAAACCAAGACCGTCATCGCATTCCATAAACCGGTCGGCGTGATCACCACCACCGACGCGGCTTCCCCGGACAATATCCTTCAAGCGCTCCATTCCGCCCGCCGCGCGCCGCCGGCGGCGCGGCTGGTTCCGGTCGGCCGTCTGGACGTCGCCTCCTCCGGATTGATTCTGCTCACCAATGACACGGCCTTGGCGGATCATTTGATGCGGCCGGATTCCGGCACTGAAAAGGAGTACGACGTGATCGTCCAAAAGCTGCTGACGGAAGAATTTCTGGAACGCATGGCGGCCGGCGTGCGGCTTGAAGGGCTGCCCGGCCCACAACGGATCGTCATGACGCGTCCCGCCCGAGTGCGCCGGATCGACGGCACACGCTTTTCGATCGTCGTCACCGAAGGCAAGAACCGGCAGATCCGCCGGATGTGCGAAGCGCTCGGCTACGAGGTGCTCCATTTGCGGCGGACGCGGGTGGCCGGAGTCGGCTTGGGAAGCCTGCCGGTCGGCGAATGGCGGCCGCTCACCGAAAAAGAACTCGCATCGCTCCGATGATCTGGAAGACGGTGGCAGCCTGGTACCGGACGCACGGGCGCGATCTCCCCTGGCGGAACATCGATGATCCGTATCGCATTCTCGTCTCCGAGTTCATGCTCCAACAGACGCAGGTTGATCGCGTTCTGCCTCTCTACCGGCGGTTCATCGCCAGCTTTCCGAACTGGAAACGCCTGGCCGGAGCGCCGCAGGCGGACGTCGTCCGTGCCTGGAAAGGGCTCGGTTACAATTTGCGCGCCGTGCGCCTGAGACGGATCGCCGGGGACGTCCTTGCCCGTTTCGGCGGGCGCCTGCCCGATGGTCGGGGCGATTTGCTGACGTTACAAGGCGTTGGGCCGTATACGGCGCGCGCCGTTGGCGTTTTCGCTTTCCGCCAAAAAGCGTTGGCGCCCGACACCAACATCCGCCGGGTACTTAGTCGCGTCTTCAAAGGACCGTCGGCGGACCCTTCGGCATTTGACGAACGGTCCTGGAATCGATGGGAATCTTCCTTGCCCTCCGCGCTCGCCTACGACGTCAATCAGGGCCTGATGGATATCGGCGCGTCGGTCTGCAACGCGCGCCGGCCGGAGTGCGAAATTTGTCCGCTGAAACGGCAGTGCCGGTCCTGGCCGCGGATCCTGAAGATGAAGGTTCTGCCCCGGCAAAAAAGCGCACGGCAAGAGCGGGTCGATGTGCACGGTCTTCCGAACCGCATCTATCGCGGCCGGGTGATCGACTATTTGCGTAAGCGTTCTCTGTCGGGAGAGCGCCTGGAAAAGTTGGGAAAAACCATACGCCCATCCTATGGCCGCGCCGACCGTGCCTGGCTGCTCGGAGTCCTGTCCGGCCTCGAAAAGGACGGCTTGATCGAACGGAAACGGGGCGGCTGGAGATTGGCCTGAATGTGATACCATGGGGCGGTAAACCCCCACATGAGCGCTTCGCAGACGCCGGAAGGACTGACGGAAGCCGAGGCTCGCCAGCGCCTGGCGCGCTTCGGTCCGGATCAGATCGTCGATCGTAAGAACACATCGGCGATTGCCGCCTTGTTCGCGCGTTTCAAGAACCCGTTGGTGCTCATCCTGCTGGCCGCTGCCGCGATTTCCGCCTCCACCGGCGAGCGCGTCAGCGCGGCCATCATCGTCCTGATCGTCCTCTTCAGCGCATTTCTGGATTTTTTCAATACGTTCAAGGCGGAACGGGCGGTCGAGACGCTCCAAAAACGCGTCATGATCACGGCGGCCGTGCTGCGCGACGGCCGTCTGCGGGAAATTCCGGCCGTCGCCATCGTGCCGGGAGACATCGTCGAGCTGAAGCCGGGGGACCTGGTGCCGGCCGACGGTCCGCTGCGTGAGGCCAGGGATTTTTTCGTCAACGAGTCTTCGCTGACCGGCGAATCGTTCCCGATCGAAAAAAAGACGGGGGATGTCCTGCTGATGGGCAGCAGCGCCGTCACGGGCCAGGGCCGGATGGAGATTTCCGCCACCGGACGGAACACCAAATTCAGCGCCATCGCCTCCAGCTTGGCGAAAAAAGAAGAACCGACCGAGTTCGACCGCGGCATCCGGGATTTCAGCTTCCTGGTCCTGAAACTGACTTCGGGGCTGGTGCTCTTCGTGTTTTTCTGCAACGTGCTGTTCAGGCATCATCTCTTGGAGTCGCTGTTGTTTTCAACGGCGCTCGCGGTCGGCCTGACCCCGGAGCTGCTGCCGATGATCATCGCCCTGAATCTTTCGAAGGGCTCGCTGGCCATGTCGCGCCACGGCGTGATCGTCAAGAAACTTTCGGCCATCCAGAATTTCGGCAGCATGGACGTGCTCTGCACCGATAAGACCGGCACCCTGACCGAGGGAAAAGTGGCGCTGCTCAAGCATGTCGACGGATACGGCAAGGATTCCGAAGACGTGCTGCGGTATGCCTGCCTGAGCAGCGCCTACCACAGCGGATTCGAAAACCCATTGGATGCGGCCATTCGCGCCTACCGCCAGCCCGATCTCTCGGGCTACCGAAAAATCGAGGAAATACCGTTCGATTTCATGCGCCGGCGCGATTCCGTGGTGGTCGAAGCGGACGGCGCGCGGCAGCTGATCGCCAAGGGCGCGCCGGAGGAGATCTTCCGGTTGTGCCGCTGGTACGGGAACGCGCGCCGGCCGTTCGATAGCGGCGTCGAGGCGTCCGTGGATGAGGAATATCGCCGCCTGAGCCGTGAAGGTTTTCGGGTGCTGGCCGTCGCCGTCCGGGAAATGTCGGAAACGCGGGAAAGCTATTCCAAGGAAGACGAGCGGGACATGATCCTGATCGGTTTCACCGCCTTCCTGGACCCGCCCAAAAAGAGCGTGCCGGAAACCCTGCGAATGTTGGAAGAGCGCGGAATCGAAATCAAGATCGTCACCGGCGACAACGATCTGGTGACCCGTAAGATCGCGGAAGAGATCGGCCTGTCGGTCAAAGGCGTGCTGACCGGCGCGGAGCTGGAAGGCCTGAGCGACGACGCTCTGCGTGTGCGCGTGGGACAGATCACGATTTTCGCCCGGGTCGATCCGATCCAGAAGCTGCGGGTCATCCGCACCCTGCGCGCGATCGGTCGCGTGGTCGGTTATCTCGGCGATGGCATCAACGACGCGCCGGCCATCCACGAAGCCGACGTGGGCATTTCGGTCGATAACGCCGTTGACGTCGCCCGGGCTTCCGCCGACCTGATCCTCCTGAAGAAAAGCCTGCGCGACCTGGCCCTCGGCGTGACCGAAGGCCGCAAGACCTTCATCAACACGCTCAAATACCTGATGATGGGCCTGAGTTCGAACTTCGGCAACATGTTTTCGATGGCCGGCGCGGCCCTGTTCCTGCCGTTCCTGCCCATGCTGCCCGTGCAGATTCTCTTCAATAACCTCCTGTACGACGTTTCGCAATTCTCCATTCCGCTCGACCGCATCGATCTGGAGGACATCCGGCGTCCGCGCAGGCTGAACGTCGCCTTCATGCGCAGGTTCATGTGGGTGTTCGGTCCGGTCAGTTCCGTTTTCGACTTCATCACGTTCGGCGTGCTGTTCCTGGTATTCCGACTGTCAGGCAACAGCTTCCAAACCGGCTGGTTCCTGGAATCGCTGGCCACCCAGACGCTGGTGATTTACGTCATCCGCACGCGCAAATTGCCGTTCGTCCAAAGCCGTCCGGGCTGGATTCTGCTGGCCAGCACTTTGGTGGCGGTCGTCATCGGCTGGATCGTCGCGTTTTCTTCCGTCGGACGCTATCTCGGATTCGTGCCCCCGGCCTGGCCGGTGATGGCGGCGATCGGCGCCATCGTTTCCGGCTATCTGATCGTCGTCGAGCTGACGAAACATCTTTTCTATGGCTGGATCCGCCGTTCCGCGCCCGGCTTCTCCGATGCGGCCTAGGGTGCTGCCGCTCGTTTTAGCGGCATTGGTGACGCTCGGGGGCGCCGGCTGCTCCCTCGAGCGCAAGATCGGAGTAGATTTTTCGTTTCCGTCCGGAACGGCTTTGACCGCCGCGGACGCTTCGTTGGGCATCCCCGCGCAGCCGGGACTGCGGTTCACGGTCCGACCTTCCGTTCTGGGCGTGACGGGTTCGGTCGATCAGCTGCTGGGTCTCGAAGAGCGCACGCTCCACGTGACGCTTGGCGAAGCTGCGGCTGCTCGGCGTTCGTTGGTCTGGGAGGGCGCTTCGGCCAGCGGAACGTTGGATGTCAGCGCTTCAGATGATGTGCAGAGCATGCTCCTGCCGGCTTTCTGGACGGCCGGGATGCAGACGGCTTCGAACAGCAGCGGTCTCTGGTTGTCGCGTTCGGCCTATGACGCGTTGTCCGCTTCCGGCACGGCCGAATGGAAGATCGGCTTGGCCGACCGCACGCTGACGGTGGCCGCTTCCGCCCTGAAATCATTCAATGACCTGGCCTTTCGTTTTTTCCGATCCGCCACGGCCGTGCCAGAAATCTCCCCGTTCACGCTCAAAGAAACGGGAACGTCCGAAACGTTTCCTTTGACGGTGGATGGCCGTCTCCTGCTTCTTCGGACGATCACGGCCTCCAACTGGCTGGCCGATTTCGTGGTGCTGGATAACCCGGAAAATCCGCTGATCCTGAAAGTCGCGGTCCACCCCGCCGCCGAACCGGCCCTCAGGGCTTTCGCTTCGTCGCCCGTCCGGTGGGAAGAGCTCGGTTATGAGATCACGGAGATGACGCGTCCCTGACGTGGTGCCGCTCGTAGCCGTACCAACATTTCGTGGCGTTGGGCGGGCAGAGCTTGGTGTTTTCGATGATCTGAAAAGCCTCGTTGGTATCCTGCGCCAGGTGATAGATCTCCATGTCCTGCCTGTCGATGGCCGCATGCGCCTCGTAGACGTGTTCCTCGATCCACTTCATGAACGGCCGCCAGAAATCCTTGCCGACCAGCACGATCGGCA
>CAZHHN010000029.1:0-12734 GCA_964532415.1 uncultured Gammaproteobacteria bacterium | reverse complement strand
GATCTCGTTGCCGAGCTTGTCGGCCATCGAGCGCCCCTTCACGGTGTTGGCGGCGTCGATGATCCAGCGGAAGCCGAGCGAAATGCGCCGTTCGCCGCGGACCGGCGTCGGAATCTGGTAGTTCGCGCCGCCGACGCGCCGCGATTTCACCTCGACCTGCGGCATGACGTTCTTGAGCGCTTCCTCGAACACTTCGATCGGATCTTTCTTGGTCTTGTCCGAAACCAGTTCGAGCGCGCCGTAGACGATTTTCTGGGCGGTCGACTTCTTGCCGTCGCGCATCACGTAGTTGACGAGCTTGGCGACGGTTTCGGAATGGTATTTGGCGTCCGGCTTGATCAGACGCTTGGGGGCTTGTTTGCCGCGCATAGTGTGTCAGTTCAGGCGTCTGAAATTAGGACTTGACCTTCGGGCGCTTGGCGCCGTAGATGGAGCGCGAGCGGCGGCGATCGGCGACGCCCTGGGTGTCGTAAACGCCGCGGACGATGTGGTAGCGGACGCCCGGCAGGTCCTTGACGCGGCCGCCGCGGATCATAACGATCGAGTGCTCCTGAAGGTTGTGGCCGACGCCTGGAATGTAGGCCGTGACTTCCATGCCGTTCGAGAGGCGCACGCGGGCGATCTTGCGGAGCGCCGAGTTCGGTTTTTTCGGCGTCATGGTCGTGACCTTCACGCAGACGCCGCGCTTGTAGGGAGCGCCTTTCGGCATCACCTTCTTGTAGCGCTGGATGGTGTTCTGGACGGTCTGGAGGGCCGGGGCCTTGGACTTGACCTTGAGCGCCTTGCGCGGCTGCTTGATGAGCTGATGGATGGTAGGCATGCAAAATGGTTTATAAACGCAACTCACGAAACCCCCTGAGGATTCCGTGTTCTTATCGCCTCGTCGGCAGCTACTCCGCTTCGGCGATCATATTCACTACACCGGCCGAGCCAGTTTCCCTGTTCAAAGAAAAACCGTTCCGGTCGAGTAATTCGACAAGCGGAACGGTATCAGTCCTGAGCGGGGGCGTCAAGGGCGGGCGCAGACCGCTTCCATATATCTGACGCGCAGCGCCATCAAAAAGAAAAACCGCTCCCGCGTCAGGCGATGCGCGGAACGGTTCAGGCCGCAACAAGCGGAGATTCGGGAACGGGATAGTCGAAGGTGCAAACCTGCTGGTCTTCCTCTGCCCCTACCGGGCAACGAAAGACCTTGAGCCGCAGGGAAAACTTCGCGCGGGTTTTCGGCGCATAGCCGCGAAACCATTTCAGGACGGCCCGGTCCAGCTCCGCAGACACGTCGTTGAAGAATTTCATCCGCGCTTCGGGGGTTTCGGCGTCGTGTGTGAGAACGTCGATCCACAGCTCGGCTTGATCCGGACACAGAAACACCAGGCGACCGACGTTGATACGGGTGCCCCGCTTCGAAAGTGCCTCGATCGTGAAAAGGCCGGCCATCGCATCATGCAGCGCCCGATAGCCTTCGGCCGCGTTTCTCACTGCCTCGTAAAAAGAATCGGCGGGATTGACACACCATTCGCAGGCGGCCGGATCGAGCGGAAACGTATTCAGGATCGGCATGAGCGCGTGCAAGTCCGATCCGGAAAGCGACCGCAGGAGGCCGATCATGAGCGTGGCAGCCGGGCCGCGATTGGCTTCGGCCGACTGCCGGTCGACAAATCCGGACGCGAGGCGCACCAGGCGTTCCCGGCGCGCAATCTTTTTCGTCGCTTCGCGCAAGACCTTGTCCACGATCGCGCGGGCTTCCGACCCGCAGTGCTCGACGACGGACATGAAGAAGCCTTCGATTTCGGAAACGACCCGGGCATCTTCGCCGGATACCCAGTAGGCTGCCAGATCCGTCAGGATCTCCGTCCGAAAGGCTGTCAATCCGAACTGGAACTTTCGTTCCGTCTTGTACGGAGCGAGACTGACACACTGATCGACCTTAGTGCCCTCCGGAAGTTGTCGGTACAGACACCGCGCGGCGCATGCCAGGGCGTTCGCCCGTTGATCGTCATTGGCGTGCGACGGCTGACTCGAATCGACGGCCAGCCGATAGAGCTTGTAGAGTTCGCAGGCCCGGGGGTCATCCCCTGCCTTGGCGGCGCTTATGCACCAGCCGCTTACGGCCCGGGGCCATTCCTCGGGTGGCAACGGCGACAACTCTTCGATCGCAGCCGTATGGTTCGCATCCTGCAAAGCTTTAAAGAACGTATTGATCGGTGCCATTGATGTTTCTCCTCGTGGCCTCGGCCGCGGTGATTCCCCGCAGGGAAGTGAAGAACACGGACCGCAGTCCGCGGTCCTTGCTTAACAAAAAACCCCAGGGCCGTCAACCCTGAGACATCAATTCTAAAAAATCAGGATCACAGTCCGATCAGCCTGAATGCCAAATTTGCGAGTACGCCGACGAGCGTGCCGAAGATCAAACCGTTCAGCAACAGGGAATCCATGGCGACCGCCAGAAGCAGCGCCATCGGCCCGCGCGTTTCGATCCACCAGCGCACCCGCGCGTATTTCGGGCTCTGCAGCGCCAGCAGCAAAAACTTTGAGCCGTCGAGTGGCGGCAGCGGGATCAGATTGAAAGCGAACAGCACCACGTTCACGCCCATCATGGCGCCGAGGAAAACGGCGAGCGGACTGCCGTCGACCAGGACGCCGGCGGCCATGAGCCCGCGATAGGTCAGGCCGGAGATCAGGAAGAGCGCGAAGTTGGCCAGCGGGCCGGCGACGGCGACCAGCACCGGCCCCCACTTTTGATTGCGGAGATTGTAGGGATTGTACGGAACCGGGCGGGCCCAGCCGAAGCCGGCCAGGAGCACCGCCACGAAACCGAGCGGATCGATGTGCGGAATCGGGTTGAGCGTCAGGCGCCCCATCCGTTCGGCCGTATCGTCGCCCTGGAGTTTGGCCGCCAGACCGTGGCAGAATTCGTGAAACGTCAGCGCGGCCACGAAGGCGATCAGCCAAGCGATGCCTTCGAGCGGATGCGAGATGAGCGTGTCGAGCATATGGCTCCCAGAGTACATGAGCAAAAAGAAAATGAGTAGCCGGAAGCTACTCACCGAGCACGGGCTGCCGATCGGCGTGCAGGACGGCCTCGCGATTGCAACCGCCGCCATCCCACCTGATTGCGAATTCAATGAACTCTCGGGGATCGGCATCGTGCCGCACGAAGGTATGCCAACCGCCCAGGAGATGCCACTCGAGCCGCTCGCTTCCTGAGTGGAGCCGGAATCCCACAAGCCGACGTTCGGTTCCAGTCCAGCCAATCGTCTCGATCCGATCGGTTACGCCGAATTCGGCGATGCAGGCGGCCCTATCCGACCGTTCGTCGGACAGCAGAAGAGGCATGGTGACCCAGCCCAAGAGGGCGAGGCACGACGGGCCGAGGAGCAAGATCAGCACGAGCAGGGGGCGTTTGCGCAGCGGCCTGGAGATGCGGGTGGGCGGAAGCTCGACGGCAACGGCGCGGACGGTTTCGGACATGGACTTTCCCTCCGACGCGGAGGGTACCGGATTTTCCGACGACCGTCAATATCTTCGGCGGAAAAAGCTCATGGCGATGCGTGAGACCAGGGAAAGAACACGGCCAGCAGCCTGTGGGCATAACACGCCGGATACGGATCGTCCTTCAGGAAAGTGGCGAGGATCCAGGCCTGCCGAACCGGATCCCATTCGAACACCGCGCGCGCATCCCTCCGAAAGATGGCCGTCCGCGATGACGGATCCGGAACGCAAGTCGCGGAGAGATCATCGGCCTGCGGCAGAGAAAGCGGCGCTGGCGGTGGAAAATACGGGAAGGTTCCGCAAAGCCGCTCACATATCTGCATGACGCGCTCATATGCGCGCGCGGGATCGCAGGAGAACGAAGCGAGCCAACCGACGGCCAATCCGAGGAGAAGCGTTTTGAAGAACCGGGGACAGCTTTCGGCCAAACGGTGGCGCCACGAACGGAACAGGGCGCGGGCTTCGCATAACTCTGGCATGGGAGCCTCCTGCTTCCAGTGAAAAGGAAAGAGGAAGAGTTGTCAAAAGGATACGCGCTTCCCCATCCTTGCCAAGATTAGACGCGCATGATACGCTCTGCCCACGCTAAATAACCCCAGCCCTATGGCCCGACGCTGCGACGCCTGCGAACGCGGTCCCCTGACCGGGAACACCCGCTCCCATTCAAAAATCGCGAGCAAGACCCGCCGTTTGGTGAATCTCCAGACGAAAACGATCAGCGGCGTGAAGATGAAAGTCTGCACGCGCTGCATCCGGACCCTGTCCGCCAATGAAAAAGCCGCCGCGTAAGCGACGGTTTTTTCATTGTGGCTTCCGGGCGACCAGGTGGATGCGGTGCTGGAAAATTTCTTCGCCGCTCACGAGCGGCCACGGGCCTTTGTACTCGTTGGAGGCCAGGATTTCCCAACCGTCCCAGATCCCGACGAACTCGGCGAGCGTCCAGAAGTTCATGTCGGACCGTCCCGCCCAGGCGTGCTCCGGACCGAAGACGCCGAGCACGACCGCGCCGCCAGGCTTGATCGCCAGCTGCACGGCCGTGAGCAGCGCGCGGCAATCCTCCTTGCCGACGAACGGAAGCGAGTTGATGGCAACGGCCAGCGCGTAGTAGTCGTGGCGCAGCTGGAACTCCCGGAAGTCGCCCTGGATGGCATCGACCGTCAGCCCTTGGCAACGTTCCCTGGTGTATTTGATCGACGTCTCGTTCTTGTCGATAGCGTCGACCATGAAGCCGTCCTTCGCCAGGAACTCGGCTTCGGCGCCGGAACCGCAGCCGAGATCGAGTGCGATTCCGCCGTGCAGGCCGAGGCGCGGCAGCCAATCGGTCAAGAACCGCGCCGGCGGGCGGGTGCGCGTTTTTTGCAGGAAGTCCGGGATGCCGTCGGGCATATAGACGCATAGTAACATGACCCCTGACGATCCTAAAAACAAAAACCTGACGGATCGTGAGATGCCCGTACAGGCTTGCCGGTCATACGAGACGTATTTTGTGCTCTGCCAAGTCTTTCTTGTAGGAAGACCGGACCTGACGCAACCGAATTTGCTCCTCCTGTAGGTTGACGGCAAAGAACGCGCAATTTTCACGGCCGATGCGTACGGCGAATTCGACCCCGTACAGGATATTGCCGCAGACACGGCACGTACCGTCATGCGCAATGTAGCCGACCCGATATCCTGCCTCCGCCTGCTGGTGGGAACTCACACGGAACACCATGGTCAATTTCCAGGCGAAGAGCCGGAGAAACAGGATGTTCCACCATTTCGTGGACGGGACGGAAGCATCGCCAAGGATTATCTCTGCCTGTATCTTCGATCCATCGAACTTTTTCCACCGCATGCGTCGATCCCCCAATCCGCCCGTCTGGCGGCAATGTTTCCGCGTTGTGCG
This sequence comes from uncultured Gammaproteobacteria bacterium, assembly GCA_964532415.1. GTDB lineage: Bacteria > Patescibacteriota > Patescibacteriia > SG8-24 > DYFX01 > DYFX01. The sequence continues at coordinate 7,357 of CAZHHN010000029.1, read as the reverse complement.
GAAACTGAGCGACAGTGTTACAGAAAAACCTTCGCCTGTCAACGGCCGCGGAGGCTTGCATCCTGGCCGACGTTCGGATAGTCTATCGAGGTCTTCATGCCGCATTCTGGATGCGGGCGGAGCAGGCAGGGGGAGCGGCCGATCTGCGCCAGCGCGGCGTGGGCTCGGTCCATACGGGCAAAAGCAGATCGGGCAAGCGACAATCGGGCTGTGGCGCATCGGTAGCGCGTTCCCTTGGGGTGGGAAAGGCAGCAGGTTCAATTCCTGTCAGCCCGACCATGAAAAACATCCGCTCAGTGCGGATGTTTTTCGTTTCATCAAACTGAAGACCCCGCGCGGAAGGCATGATTTGGCGAAGTGTCATGTGGGCTGCCGTCCCGATGAAGGAACGACCGGCTCGGGAGGACGGGATTCCGAGAACCCTGACGGATGCCCGGAAGGCGTCTTCCCTCGCTCCTACCGCTGAAGCCCTCGGTCTGGCCGCCAAGGCGGCCAAATCTCCCGGGCCACTCTGCCAAATGATTGTCCCAAAACATGTTTCTCCCGGCGGGGCCGTTTCCACCATAAACCCGGCGATCTTCTTCCGCAAGACCAAAAACGCCCGCTTGGCGGCGGGCGTCTCGTTCGGGCGTTACTTGGCGATGGTGCGTTTGGTGTAGGCCGGTTCATGCAAGACGAGTTCCTCGGGTTTGAACCAGACGCCCAACTCGACTTCGGCCTCTTCCGGCGAACCGGAGGCATGGATGAGATTGAAGACGCCGATCCCCTTCTCGTCGGCGTACTTGAACGAAACGTGGGCATAGTCGCCGCGGATCGTGCCGGGCGCCGCGACTTTCGGTTCGGTCGCGCCGATCAGTTTGCGGACGACTTCGACGATCTCGACGCCTTCGAGCGCGATGGCGGTGATCGGGCCGGAGGTCAGCATCTCGACCATCAGGTCGCGCACCTTTTCGCCGCGGCGGCGGGCCAGATCGTCGGTGTAATGCTGCATAGCCGTGTCCTTGCTCGACACGAGCATCTTGAGGCCGACGACCTTGGCTCCGACGCGCTCGAAACGCGTGATGATCTCGCCCATGATGCCGCGGTCAAGGGCGTCGGGCTTCAGCAGGACGAGCGAGCGTTGGATCATAAAGGCGGATAAGAGGATGATTGGCCGCATCGTAACGGGAAGCGCCTCATTTGGCAAGGCGGAGCGAGCCGTGGCGGCAGGCATAGCGGATCGTCCCTTCGCGATCGGTGCGGTGCAATGCGACGCCGCGCGCGAGCAGGGCGGCGAGCGTACGCGGAGCCGGATGTCCGTAACGATTGCCCGCCCCGACGGAAATGACCGCCTCGCGCGGCCGCACGGCATCGAGAAACGGCCCGGAGGACGAGTAGGCCGAACCGTGATGCGGGACTTTCAGGAGTTCCGACCGGATGGAGGCGGGATCATCGATCAGACGCGCTTCGACCTGGGCAGACACGTCGGCGGTAAAAAGGGCGCGCTCCTGCCCGCAATCGAAGCGGCCGACCACGCCGGCATCGTTCGTCGTTTGCACGATCCGCCCGGACATCTGCTCACGCGGCCAAAGCACGGTAAAAGAAGCCCCCTGAAAATCGACCACATCGCCGGCTTTGGCGAAATGCTGCGGGATACCGAGGCGTTCGACTTCCTGCACGAAGCGGCGGGCCGTCGCAGTGGTCGGCACGACGCCGCTCCACCAGATTTCCCCGATACGGTAGCGCCTGAGCACCGCGAAGAAACCAGCGTAATGATCGGCATCGAGATGCGTGACGAGCAGCGTATCGATCATGCGATCGTTCCAGGGCAGCGCTTCCGACAAGCCTTCCAGCAGGCTGTCGTCCGGGCCGCCGTCGATCAGCAGATCATGACCGTCCCGATCCCGGATGAGCGCCGAATCGCCCTGGCCGACGTCGAAAAACCAGATACGCGCCTCGGCCGACCGGGCCTGATGCTGTTGCAGGATCAGGATCGACAACGAAAAAGCCGCCCCGGACGCGAGCACGGCGAGAAGAAGCGCATGACGTCTGAGAAACGTTTTATCCATGGAAACCGGAATGCTTCAAAAGCCGCTGCCGCCAGAGGATGGCGTAGCCGAGCGCGGCCGCTTCGACGATAAAAAGCGCCAGGAATGCCGGCGGCCCGTACACGCTGGCGAAACGCAGTCCTGCCAGCCGCCTGATGATGACGAGCGGGAGCAGGAACACTCCGCGGCTCCACTCCGCGCACCACGCCGCAAACGGCAGGGAGAGAACGCTCAGCGCCACGATCAGCGCGCCGCCGGCCATGAGCACGGGAATGAACGCCGTGACCGCCAGATTGGCCGGCAGCGTCACGAGCGAATAGGCGCCCGAGATCATGGCGATAAGCGGCGCGGTGGCAATGGCGGCGGAGAGCGACTGCCCGGCCCACTCGGCGAGCGTGTCCGGCAGCCGGCGAAACAACGCCGCGAGCGGCGGCGAGAGCGTGACGAGGCCGAAGGTCGCCAGGGCCGAAAGCTGGAAGCCGCGGTCCTGCGCCAGGCTGCGCGGGGAACATGCACCGATGCAGAGCGTGGCCACGAGCAGCGCACGCAGCGGCCGAACCGGACGGCCGCACCAGCGTCCGGCCTCGACGGCCGCGATCATGACAGCCGCGCGCAGGACCGAGCCGGGACTGCCGGTCAGGAGGACGAAGGCCGCCACCGCCGCGAGACCGCAGAGGAGACGTGCGCGGCGTCCGAACGACGAGCGCTGCAGCAGCCCCGTTACGCCCGACAGCACCACTCCGACGTTGTAGCCCGAGACGGCCGTCAGATGGCTGGTACCGGTGCGGCGAAAGGCGTCGCGCCAAACCGGCGAAAAACCCTGATCGGCCCCGAGCAGCAGCCCGGCCACCCAGTGCGAGACGGGCGGGTCGAAAATATCGCCGGTGCGCGCGACGAGCGCGGCGCGCCAACGGTCGAACAGGCCCTTGCCCGCCGAATGCGGCATCGGTCCGACAACCGCTCCCCGCCAATACAACAGGGCGAGGAGGACGCCGGCCGCGAACTCGAACGCCAACGAACGTCTGGGAAAATCGGGAAGCCGCTTATACATAGCGGCCCTGTCCTAACGGACATCGGGTTCGGCTGTCAAGAAAACAAAAGCCCCGCGGGTCAGACGGGGACGTCGGAAAGGATATAGCGGCTGCGCTGTTCTGAATGGTATTCGAGACGGCCTTCCCTGAGAAAATCGCTCATGCACCGCGAAACGGCCTCACGGCAGGCGTGGACGATTTCCGCCAACTCCACATGCGTAATCCTGATGCTTCTCTCACCCGAACCCGAAGCGTTGGGCACGGCGAGCCTTTCGATCCATCTCCAGACGCGCTCCCTTACCTCAAGCGTGCCAAGCTCGTAAATATGCTGTTCCATGCGTCGGCGTCGGGCCTCGAGCTTGGTCAATACTCTCGCGCAGAGGACAGGATGCTCCGTCAGGAGCCTCATAAACTGCTCCTGAGAGAGCACGAGTACCTCGGTAAGACCTCTGGTCCGATAAAGTCGACTGACGGTCTCCGCCGATCCATACAGACAGTCACCCGTCTCGAGGACTTCCGTCATCATCAAAGTATCTCTATGTTCGGAACCGATGAGGCAGACAATTGCGCCGCCCAGGAGCGCGAGGGTCTCCGAAGGGTTGAGCGTAATGGCGTTTCCGGACCTGTAGGTCTGCGTTCTCCCGGCAGACAGGAGCGCGCGATGCACATGCTCGGGCAGTCCTTTGAAAAAGGCCTGAAAGGTCTGGGCGGGTCTTGCGGGCATTGCGGTGAGCATCCGTTCCTCCTGGGTGCCAATGCTGTATCAGGAACGGGCGGGTATGTCAAGAAAACAAAAGCCCCGCGGATCAGACGGGGACGGAATGGATGACGTAGCACGGAGGACAGTTGGATGTTCGTGTGATGCACCGCTTGACGAAAAGCAGTTTGAATACAAGGGAGATGGCTCTTTCGCTCATGCCGACCCATGCACGGAGCTGGATACGCGAAATCGTCACGGAGCGCTGACCTGCGCCATCCGGCGTCGCCAGCAGATCGAGAACTGCCCAGACGCGACCCGGCTTCGAGAATGCGGCCGTCATTCGGCGAGTGGCCGCATCCAGCCGTCTGTTCATGCGCTGGCGGACGGCCGCGCTGAAGCCCGGATCGGTCCGGAGGGACTCGTGCATTCGATCCTGCGCAACCGTGATCGTCAGGGTCGACGCCGTCGCGAAGAAGAAGACACTCTCGAGCGCGTCGGGTACTGCCTCCCAGTAGTCGCCGGGTTCCAAAGCCTCGATCGGCATTTTCTTGCCGAACGGGTCGGAAAGCCTCAGTAACCGGCCCGAGAGCACGATGAGCGCCCGCCCGGGTGGGCAACCGACGGACACGTCCTCGTACCTGCCGACCTCCGCTTCTTCAATCAGCGGCGCGAGCACGGTTTCCGAGGCATCCGGAAAAAGAGAACGCAGGGTCACGAGCAGTTCATCGAACGACGGCGGTTCCACGTACATGTCCATCCTCCTTGGAGTGCCTGCGGTGTATCAGAAAATCCCGGTCGTGTCAACCGGGATTCGCTTCAGGCCGAACGTCACGTCAGACGGCCACAATGTTCACTAGCCGTTTTTTCACCACGATCACTTGCGCGACCGTCTTGCCCTCGAGCGCGGCGGCGATCTTCACATTTTGACGCGCGAGGCGTTCCAGCTCGGCATCATCGGCATCGGCCGGAACCATAATGCGATCTTTGAGCTTACCGGAAACCTGAAGGGCGATTTCGACTTCGGCATCGATCGTCAGCGCGGGATCGTGCGCGGGCCAAGCCGCCTGGGCGATGCAGGTTTCGTGTCCAAGCTGTTCCCAAAGCTCTTCGGCCAGATGCGGCGCGAACGGCGCCAGCAGCTTCAGGAACGCTTCGAGATCTTTCCGCTCAAGATAGCCTTCGTCGCCGCGGCCGGCATCGGACGCCTCATTCAGGAAAATCATCATCGCGCTCACAGCGGTGTTGAACTTGAACTCCTCGATGTCCTCCGAGACTTTTTTGATCGTTTTATGGAGGGCGGCGCGAAGCGGACCGGGCGTCGGTGCCGGATGGGCGGCATTCACCTTGTACGCCGTGAGGCAGACATCCGTCAGCTTCCAGACGCGCTCGAGAAAGCGCCGCTGGCCCACGATGCCGGAGGTACTCCAGGGCTTGGATTGCTCAAAATCGCCCATGAACATCTCGTAGAGACGGAAAGCGTCGGCGCCGTGCTCGGCGATGACGTCGTCGGGATTGACGACGTTGCCGCGCGACTTCGACATCTTTTCGCCGTTCTCGCCGAGGATCAACCCCTGATTCCTGAGACGCGGGAACGGTTCGTCGAAGCCGACCCAGCCCACGTCGAACAGCACCTTGGTGAAGAAGCGCGCGAAAAGCAGATGCAGCACGGCGTGCTCGGCGCCGCCGACGTACAGGTCGACCGGGCACCAGTAATCGAGGGCGGCGCGGGAAGCGAAGGCCGTTTCATTTTTTGGATCGGCGTAGCGCAGGAAGTACCAGGAAGAATCGACGAAGGTGTCCATCGTGTCGGCTTCGCGGCGCGCCGGCTTGCGGCAGACCGGACAGGCGGCTTCATGAAAACTCTTCGATCGTACCAGCGGCGACTTCCCCGTCGGGCGGAAATCGACGTCATCGGGCAGGCGCACCGGCAGTTCAGCTTCCGGCACGGGCTGCTCACCGTGTTCTCCGCAATAGACGATCGGGATCGGCGCGCCCCAGTAACGCTGGCGCGAGACGAGCCAGTCGCGCAGATGGTAGTTCACCTGGCGGCGGCCCTTGCCGGCGGCCTCGAGCGCCCCGACGATCCTGCTCCGGGCCTCTCCGGAAACGAGGCCGTCGAAGGAACCGGAGCCGGTCACGAGACCGTCGTCTTCCCACACCCTGCCGAACAGGAACTTCTGCAGCACGTACGCATGCAGCGGATCGGCGATTTTCGAAGCGGCTTCGCCGGCCGACAGCCATTCGACCGTGAATTTCCCCTGCTCGTCGGCTTCGAGCGCGGCCGCTTCGCGCCGGTCGCTCTTCAGCCGGAAATGGAAGCCAATGGCATCGACGGCCCGCGCGACGTTTTTGGAATGTGCGAAGTAGCGATGATGGATCGTCTCCGAGACGCCGACGAGATCGAGATCGGCGTAGCCCGTCTCCTCGAGGATTTCCCGACGGGCACAAACCCCGGGATCTTCATTTTCTTCACGTCCACCTCCGACCAGCAGATGGCCGCCCATCGCGGAGCCCCAGTTGATCGAGAGGATCTTCCCGGTGGCGGGATCCTCGACCAGGGCGACGACGCTCCGGCGATGCTCGGGATTCTCCTGCGGCGTGCCGGTCAGCGGTTCGATCACCGTCGTGAACTTCAGGCCCTGCGCCCTGGCGAAGGCGGCATCGCGGGCATCGTGCGCCGGCACGACCATGACGGCGCCGGTGCCGTAGCCCGGCAGCACGTATTCGGCGGCGAAGACCGGCAGCTCGGCATCGGTGAACGGATGCTTCACGTAGGCGCCGGAGAAAACGCCCGTCTTTTCCCGGTCGGTGCCGGCGCGTTCGAGTTCGGATTTCTTTTTGGCGGCTTCCACGTAAGCCGCGACGCTTCCCCGTTCGTCGGGCGCGCTGATCGCGTCCAGGAGCGGATGTTCCGGCGCGACGACGACGGCCGCGACGCCGAAGAGCGTGTCGGCCCGCGTCGTGAAGACCGGCAGCGAAAACTCGCCGCCTTCGGGCAGGCGGCCGCGAAAATCGACTTCGGCGCCCTCGCTCCGGCCGATCCAGTTGCGCTGCATCGTTTTGATCTTCTCGGGCCAGTCGAGGCGGTCGAGGCCTTCGAGCAGGCGGTCGGCGAAGGCGGTGATCCTGAAAAACCATTGCGAGAGTTCCTTCTGGACGACCGGATTTTTACAGCGTTCGCAGATGCCGCCCACCACCTGCTCGTTGGCCAGCACGGTCTGGCAGGACGGGCACCAGTTGACCGGCGCGAGCTTCTTGTACGCCAGGCCGTTCTTGTAGAGCAGCAGGAACATCCACTGCGTCCATTTGTAGTATTCCGGCTGGCTGGTGTTGATCTCGCGCTCCCAGTCGTAGGAAAAACCGATCAGCCGGAGCTGGCGGATGTAGTTCTGGACGCTGGCCGCGGTGAGGTCGCGCGGATGACCGCCCAGCTTGATGGCGTAGTTCTCGGCGGGCAGGCCGAAGGCGTCCCAACCCATCGGATGCAGGACGTCGAAATCCGTCATCCGGCGTTTGCGCGCGATGACGTCGGTGGCGATGTAGCCGATCGGATGGCCGACGTGCAGTCCGTTCGAGGACGGGTACGGGAACATGTCGAG
>CAZHHN010000028.1:0-13162 GCA_964532415.1 uncultured Gammaproteobacteria bacterium | reverse complement strand
GAGCGTCACCTCTGACGGGCTCCTGACCGTCGCGAGACTCGAGGCGGGGGTGGTGCAGACCGCAGACATGGTCGTGACGCAGACGGTGGATCATGCGGCCGCGGCTGAGGGCATGGTCACTTCCGGTTACGATGCCGTGACGATCCAGAATCCCGCGATGAAAGCCGGTTCAAAGATATTCGTTTCGTTCCTGGCCGATCCGCGCGGCGGTTATTGGATCGGCGAGAAAGGCGAAGGAAACTTCACTCTCCATCTCGGGCACGCCGCTATCTCCGATCTGCCGTTCGAATACTGGATTGTCGGCATGGATGACCGCCGGCCCGCCACACCGCAGGACGCGTCAAGCCCGCCCGTCGATTCCGGAAGCGGCACCCCCGACGTGATCGACTCCGGTTCCGGCACGCCGGTCACCGGTTCGGGAACGGACACCGCGTCCGTCAGGGCCGGTTCAGCCAGCGGAACGGCTCAAACCAAGACCGGGTCTGCAAGCGGCAGAAAACGATCCTGACGATGAAGATGGGCGATTCAGCCGAGGATGCGCCGAAATGCGTCTCCGGTTTTTTGCGCGCAGTTTTTCCAGGTGAAGCGCGCCGCGCGCGCCCGGCCTCTGGCTGCGCAAAGATCTCCGAGAGAAGGGGAGTCCAGCACCGAGGCCAGCGCCGCGGCCAGTTCGGACGGACGATACGGGTCGGTCAGGATGCCCGCGTCGGCAACGACTTCAGGCACCGCTCCGGCATTCGACGCCACGACCGGCAGTCCGGAAGCCATGGCTTCGAGCGGCGGCAGGCCGAAGCCTTCATCAAAAGAGGGGAAGGCGAAGACGGCGGCGCTTTGATAGAGCGATCGCCGCTCGTGGTCGCTGACGAAGCCGAGCAGGCGGATCGCATCGCGGTGCGGACTGGCGCCGATGGCGCGCAGGATGGGCCGGTTGTTCCAGCCCGGAGGACCGGCCAAGACCAGGCCGAGTCCGGAAAAGCGCGGCAGCGCGCGCAGCTGATGAAAGGCGTCGAGCAGCCCGAGATGATTCTTGCGCGGCTCAAGCGCGCCGATATGCAGGATAAAACGTTCCGGCAGCCCATGCCGGTGCCGGGTCGCCACGAGCATGTCCGGCGAACACGATTCGAAGAATTCCGCAGCGGCTCCGGCGCCGGTGACGTTGACCCGTTCCGGCGGAATGCGCCAGCGGTCGACGATGGCGGTTTTGGTCGTTTCCGAAACCGTTAAGATCGTATCGGCCTTCAGCGCCAGCCGACGTGGGTTGACCGCCCGGTGCCACCAGCGCTGTCTGGGCGAGAAAAACTCAGGATAGGTTTCAAACGAGAGGTCATGCAGCGTGAGCGCCAGGCGCATGTCCGGAGCGAAGGCGATGAAATTTGGATTCGGCATCCATACCAAGTCCGGGGCGCGGCCTGTCAGGCGCCCGAGCGTCGGAGCGTTGAGGAAACGCATCGAAGCGTTCAGCGCCTTGTTCGGCCAGCGCGTCATCACGTCAACGCCGATGGAAGCGGTGATGCCGGCCGCGTTTGCCCAGACGCGCATCTGAAAGCGTCCGGAGGTCCGCAGGGCGGATGTCAGCTGGCGCGCATACTCAGATACGCCGCCGGTTGAAAGCAGGGTGCGTCCATCGACCAGCAGGGAATGACGGTCCTGTTCGGCGGCAGTCGGCATGTGCGTGCGCAGGCCGGTCAGCTTCACGCCGGCCGGCGTTTCCGTCCATGCGCATAATACGCCCCCGCGAACCCGGCGAAGGTGCCGATGAGCGCGCCAGCGACGCTTGCGGCCGCCGGAGGGATTACGGCGTCGGAGATGACCGGCGCCGACGGCGTTGCGACGAAAAGCGGCTGTGCCTTCGGCGAAAGCACCAGCCCGGCGACTTTGGCCGGCAGCAGCGCAGCCGCCTGGGCCGAAAGCCGTTCCGCAGTGACGCGGTCAGGCGCGTTGAATGTCATGACGACGTTTTGGCTCGAGAATTTCCGGGCACGGAACAGGCGCCCGGCCGCCGCCGCGGCTCCGGTGTCGGTCATAGCCAGTCCGGCCCGATCGTACAGGTCTTTGATGAAGGCTGGCGTCGAGAGCCAGCTGATCAGCGTTTCCGCCACCAGATTCGAGGCCTGAAGCGAATAGTAACCGTCGTAGGAAAAATCGGCGGTTTCCTGGCGTGCCTGTTCGGCGATCGTGAAGGCCATCGAAACGCGGACGCCGCGCGGCGCAACACCGGCTGCGGCGCGGCCGAGGACGGCGCCGAGGACGGCACAGACGGCTACGGCCAGTATGGGGCGCGAGAATATGCGCACGATGCCGTTCATATCAGAACGCGTTCCGGAATCGGTACGGCCGCCTTCATGGCGGCGGCGTTCCGTCCCGCCCGGAAATCCGTTATCAGCGCGGCGAGCTGCCGTTTGAAAACGGAAGTGTCAAACGCTTCCGCATGCGATCGGATCGCGCGCGGATCATAGGCCGAAGCTTGGAAACGGCCGATAGCCCCGGCCAGCGCTTCCGCGGTTTGATCGTCGAAAAACGTTCCGGTGACGCCCTCGATGACGGTTTCAACCGCTCCGCCTTTGCGATAGGCGATGACCGGCCGGCCGGCGGCCATCGATTCGATCGCGGTGATGCCGAAATCCTCCTCCTGCGGATGGATGAAAGCGATGGCGTCCCGGTACAGCGCGGCTTTTTCTTCGTCGGAGACTTTGCCGGTGAAGCGGATATGTGGTCCCGCGCTCCGCCGGAGGCGCTGCGCCAGCGGCCCGTCGCCGAAGATGGTAAGCGGCAAACCAAGCCGGTTGAAGGCTTCAATGACCAGATCAAAGCGCTTGTACGAGACCAGCCGCCCGCCGGCCAGGAAGTACGCGCCGGGACCGGACGCCACACGGAATTTTCCGGTTTCCACCGGCGGATGGATCACGACCGCATCGCGGCCGTAATATTTCCGGATACGGGCGGCGACGGTCCGCGAGTTGGCGATGAAACCGTCCGCTCGTTCAGCCGAGAGTCGGTCCCAGATGCGCAGCCGGTTCAGGAGCACCGGCAATCCCAGCTTAAGCAGCTTCGGCGCCCGGAGTTCCTGGACGTAGCTGTGCGTATCGCTCCAAAGGTAACGCGTGGGCGTGTGGCAGTAGCAGAGATGCAGCGTTTCCGGACGGGTGATCACGCCCTTGGCGAAGGCACTCGAACTCGAAATAACCAAGTCGAAGCCGGAAAGATCGTGGCTTTCGGTGGCGGCCGGCATGAGCGGGAGCAGCCATTGGTATTTTTTCAGCCCGAACGGCATCCGTTGCAGGAATGACGTGCGGATGTCCCGGCCGGCGAATTCGGGGCTCACCTGCGCGGCGTCGTAGAGCAGCGTAAAGGTGGGAGCGTCGGGAAACATCTCCTGCAGAACCAGCAGGACCTTTTCGGCCCCGCCGTCCTGCACCAAGTGGTCGTGGACGAGCGCGATTTTCATATCAATAAACGCCTTTTTTCGAGAAAACGGCCGGCGGCGTCTTCAAAAGGATAGCGATGTCCATGAGCGGCGTCCAGTTCTCAATATAGAAGGTGTCGAGGCGTATTTCGTCTTCGAAGGAGAGGTCCGACCGGCCGGAGACCTGGGCGAGTCCGGTGATGCCGGGGCGTATCATCAACACCCGGCGGTGGTGCCGTTCGTATTTTTCGACTTCGCGCGGCTGGTGCGGACGTGGTCCGACCAGGCTCATGTCGCCCTTCAGTACGTTGAAGAGCTGCGGCAGCTCGTCGATCGAAAAACGGCGGAGCACCCGGCCGACGCGGGTGACGCGCGGATCGTCCTTGATTTTGTAAACCGGTCCGGCCTTGATGCCGCGCTCTTCAATCAGTTGCTTTTCGAGCGCGAGCGCCGCGCGCGGATCGCCGAACTGCTCGCCGACGGAAAGGTCGGATCGCATCGAGCGGAATTTATAGACGCGGAATTTCCTGCCCTCCAAGCCGACCCGCTCGTTCTTGAAGACGATCGGTCCGGGCGAATCCAGCGCGACGGCGACGGCCGCGATGAGCAGGACCGGCGACGTGAGGACGATCAGGGCGAGCGAAGAGACCGCGTCTCCGACGCGTTTGTAGATGCGTCCCCAGCCTTCGAGCCGGGTGCGCAGCACTTCGATCACCGGGATGCCGGCGATCGTCGTCGGGGCCAGGATGGCGTGCGCGGCCAGCGTGTCGGCCGCATAACGGAACGTCAGGTGGCGATCCTCGGCGAATTCGATGATCGCGCGCATCTCGTCTTTGCCGGTGTCCGGATCGGTGACGAACAGCTCGTCGGCCCCGATGCGTCCGTGCAGTGCGGCGGCTTCGGAGGCGCTGGCGGCATCCCAGTGGTCGAAACGCCCGATCACCCGGCAGCCGAATTCAGGATTGCGTCCGAACTCCTCAAGGATGGCGCCGGTCGCGCGGTCACGGCCGCCGATCACGATGATCCGGCGCGTCCCGATCCCGCGCCGCAGCAGGGAGCGGTTGATCAGACGCACGAGCAGCCGTCCGGCGATCACACAGGTGAACGACAGCGCCCAGGCGGCCAGCACGACGAAGCGGGACGTGAAGAGTTCGCCGCGAAAGAAGATCAAAATGATGAGCCCCATCGCTCCGAGCGTACAGCCGGAAATCACCTTGACCGCTTCTTCCAGGATCCGACGCGGGCGTTCGATGGTGTAAAGGCCCGAGACGGCGAAAATCGTGAGATAAACGATCCCGAACAGCGCGGCGGTTTTCAGGTAGTCTGGAAACGGCACGAGCGAGATCGCCGGGCGGAGCGCGGTGAGCGCCCCGAAACGCAGACGGTGCGCCATGACGGCCGCGGACAGCAGGGCCAGGTAATCGAGCGGCAGCAGAATGACGGCAAACGTCAGCTGATTTCGGCGCATATACGGGCAGCCTACCGGTTTGGCGGAAGGCCTTCAAGGGTCAGGCTTGATGCCGCACCCCCCATTCCTGATTTCCCTGGTCCAGGACGCTGATCGGAAAAAGGAGGGAGCAACGCGTTGGGTCACGCGTTGGGCAGGCGCGCTCACGATACCGATGACGCTTCCCGCAATAACGCCTTCGTCAATCTGTTCGCGGGCGGCGAAGGCCTGCACAACAATCATCACTACCGCCCCGCTGCGGCGTGCACAGCTGAACACTGGTGGGATTTCGATCCGGTCGGATGGTTCATCCGCCTGATGGGACGGATGGGAATCGCCTCCAACATCGTCCTGCGGCGTCCGTGAGGGCAACCCCCTCACTTTTTTTTGGAGAAGCTTCGGCCGCGCCCTATAAACAAAAACACCCACATTCATGGGCGTTTTCGCGTTTCAAGCGAGCCTGTAAGCCGAATTCTGTACCCGCTTGCGCGGGCGACGGCCATCTTTCTCGGACCGCGGTTGCCCGCGGCCTCAAGCAAGCTACCTAGTTTGCTCTTGCACCGGATCGGCGTTTGCCCCGGAGCCGATCGCTCGGCTGCCGCGTGGGCTCTTACCCCACGATTTCAACCTTACCTCACTCGCCGAAGCGAGCTCTCTCCATTGAAGGATGAGGCGGTATGTTTCTGTTGCGTCCCGTGCAAGCCTCGCGGCTCTCACGCGACATCCCGCGTTGCGGGACCCGCACGCCCGGCCGAAGCCGGGCTTCCCTGGGTTTGGCGTATCCGCACCATCTCTCGTTACCCGAGACATGGCGTGATCCGGTATGCCCGGTTGCCGTTAGCAACGATCTCTGAACCGCGGATTGCTCCGCGGAACGGTGTTCGGACTTTCCTCGGAACGCCTGTTTTGGGCGCTTCGCGGCCGTCCGGCTCGCTTCACAACGTCTCCCGGATACGATGATCCAAGATGATGGCAGCCTACAATAAAACGCCTCCTGTGTCAATGAGGCGTGGCGGTCAGGAACGGTGGCGCGTTCGGACTGGAGCGAGGGACGCGGCCGCGAGTGTCAGTATACAGGCGCCCAGCGCGCCGTCGTTGATCCGAGGGCTTTCGGCGCTTCCGGCGAGCAGCATCAGCTGGATCACGCACAAACCCGTGATGAAGCGGGGGCGGAACGTGTAGCGTCCGCACAGATGTTCGCAAAACCCGGCGACGTACACGCACGCCAACAGGACGATCGAGATGCCGCAGAACGCGCCGGCGTCCCCGCTGCCCGCCTTGATGGGAAGAAAAAGTGCGAAAAAAATGCCGAAGACGCCCACAACGAATGAGAGGACGATCAGGACCACGCTGACGTCGGCAGCTGGAGGCGATCCGGGCTCCGCGTCCTGACCGGGGTCGACCGTGAGCCAGATCCCGTTGAAACAACAGAGCGTACTAAACGCGAGGAGCATTCGGAAGGCCCAGGACTCATCGCCTGTCACCCGCATGCAGATCAGCGGAATGATCAGGCCGGTTGCGGTCCAAGCCACGAGACGCTGCCAGGCTCTTCGACGGCGGGAATGTACGATGCTCAAAGGAAGCTCCTTTCGGGACGGCCGGAGCATACGCCTTCGGATGCGTCTTGTCCATAAGGCCGAGCGTGTCGAAGGGGTATGTACAAAAACGCACAAATGAAAACGCCTCGAGCGTGCGAAGGCATCAGTCGAGGCGGGCGAGATGTTCATGCAACCGGGCGAGACCGGCCAGGAGCGTGAGTTGGTGAAGCGGGCTGTCGATGTTGTGGCCATTCAAGTGGTAGCCGTATCCGGCCAGCCTGTGCCATTCCGGGTCAAGACCGACGGCATTCCCGAGGGGCATGTACATATGGAGATTGTCCGGCGGATCGCACCAGACTTCGAAGTGCCGATCAACGTCACCGTAGCTGCCGCCCCAGAGATGCCGTACAGCGGTGCGCATGGCCCCCTTCACGCCTTCGGCTACCTCGGGCGTGATGCCGTGCCGGGAGAGGCGTGTGACAGTTTCTTTTGAAAGCGTTGCGCCGATCGGGGCGCTGTGCAAGGAACGTCCCTGGATCGACATGGAAACATTGAGCAGCTGCAGCCTCGAGCCGAAATCTTCCGGCTTCCTGCGGTCGACGCTTCTGTCCAATGAGACGAAGAACATCGAAAGCGTTGATGATAACGCATAGGCCGAATCCCAGTCGGTTCTCGCAGGCTCCCGCAGCCCGATACGGGGCAACGGAAAGCGCCAGACCGTCCAACCGTCGGCGGCAATCCGGAAAGGCTCCGCCCGTCCGCCGGCTTGGCGGCCCGGAAAGCCCCAAGCTTCCCGCGTGCGGGGAGGCGCCCAGGCACCATAGCCGTTCGAGGTCCGGGCATCGGCGATCTCGAACGCGTCGTTCGCGAGATCGTCAACGAGTGCTTGGTGCACGGCCGGGTGCGTTCGGAGCACGACCGCCGGACGCTCCGCGTCGAACGCGTACGTATGCCAGGCGGGCAGGGCTTCCAAGGCGAGCGTGAACGGGTTCATGGGTTCCTCCGTGCAGAAAGAAAAACACGCCCGATCGGGCGTGTCAATCGGCTGGCGCCAAACGCTCACGTTGCCGATTGGCCATAGCTTAACGCAGCAATCGCGCCACCCCGTCGAACTTGCGTACGAGCGGCAGCGGGTCCCAAGCCGTCATGCCGAGGCTCTGGACGAGTTCCTCGGCGTTCCAGGAATCCCCTTTGGCGAACAGGTCCTTGAGGAACGCCCCGGCATCGCGTTTCAGGAACCAGCGGTCGCCGAAGCGGCGCACCAGGTGCTCGTCGAGCTGGGCCGAGGCGATCCAGGCGCGCAGCCGGTCGGCGCTCATGAAATCCGCCTCCATGTCCACGAGCCAGAACTCTGGCTCGTGGAGGAACCCGGTCAGGTCTTTCAGCGTCTTGGCATACAGCTCTTTGTTGCGCGAGGCGTCGTAGGGCTTCTCGTCGAATGCCAGTTCAAAGATGAATTTCGCGATATCGCGGCGCAGTCGGAACAGGTTGCCGAGCAGCGCCCAGGCGCCCAGACGGTCGGTGGTGCCTTTTGGCACGTGCGCCACGTGCTCCAGCCAGATCGGATTCTCCGGCAGACGCGCGATCAGGCAGGCGTAGGTTTCCGAAAGCGCCCGTGAACGGGGGAGACCACGCCATTCATACGGCAGCGCCGGATCGATGTTGGCAACGCGCAGGGTATGCATGCCTTCATGCAGGAACGCGCGCAGGCCCCCGTAGCCGCTTCGCGGCCGGTTCTGCAACCGCAGGTCGATTTCTGTCTTGAGGCGGGTATCCTGTCCGAACGGCAGACCGAGCGTGGCGAAGGCGCCGCCACAGAGCGGGCCGACCTGGTCCGCCGGGAACAGATGGTCGAATTCATGTCCGGCGCACCAATGCATGGCATGCGCGACGCCGACCTCGCCGAGCTCTTTGCCGTAGGCCCGCCGGATCGCGTCCGACATCACGCGGCGATACAGCCCGGTGGTTTCTTCCAGCAGCATCTGGGCTTTCGGCAGAAACTGGTCGTAGCGCAGCCGTTTTTTTGTCTCGGCGTATTCCCGGGTGCCGCGGAATCCGAAGACCGCCAGCCGCTGCCGGGAGGCGTGCTCCCGTTCGAGGTACAGGGGCGTCAGCTGATCGGCCAGTCCGGCCTGGAGTTGCCGCAGCGCTTCGCGCCGTTCGAAGATATCTTCATCGGCAATGCGCAGGGCGAATCCGTCGTAAGGGATCCGCCCGCCTTCAAACGTGTCCGCGAGCGCGGCGCGTGCGCTCAGCAGGCGCTCTTCGATCGGCAGCGTTTCCGCGGCCGCCGAGCCCTCAAGGAGCGCGAACAGGACGCGCTCCAGCTGATCGCGTTTTTTTGGAAATGGCGCCCGCTCGATCAGCCCGCGGACGGCCATGATCGTCTCTTCCGAAAAAAGTTCCGCATGTTTCTCGCGGATGGCCGAAAAACCCGCCCGCGCCTTCGCTCCGGCGCGCACGAGTCGGTCCTCTTCCGCCAGGGCGGATCGGTAGTCTTCCAATTGTCGCAGCACTTCCTCGTACGGCATGATGCGGCGAAATTCCGCCGGGCGGTTAACGCAGGCCGGTGATCTTCAGCACGGCGGCCATCTTTTCCCTGGCGACCGCGCGGGCCCTGGCGCCCCCGGCCGCCAGCGTCAGTTTGAGGCGGTCGGGATTTTTCAGCAGTTCCTGTTTCTTCGCGCGGTAGTCGGCGAAACGCGCGGCGACCGCTTCGGCCGCCAGATTTTTGAGCTCGCCGTATTTGACGGGCTGTCCGGCGATCGCGTCGCGTCGCGCGGACTTTCCGGCGCAGAGTTCGATCAGATCGAGCAGGAGCGCCACGCCGGCATAGGCGCCGGTCTTCAGAAGCGCTTCGGTGACCGTGCCGCTCGGTTCGGTCGGCACGGCCCTGACCTTTTTCAGGATGGTCTCCGGAACGTCATCGAGCGCGATGTAGGATTTCACCCCGTGGCTCTTCGACATTTTTTTTGCCGGATCGGTCAGCGACATGATCTTCGGCGTATCGGTCAGGAGCGCCTTCGGTTCGGGAAAGAGCGCCCCGAAGCGCCTGTTGAAATTGCGGGCGATCACGCGCGTCGTTTCGACGTGCTGGACTTGGTCCTGGCCGACCGGCACGGCATTGCCGCCGTAGATCAGGATATCGGCGGCCTGCAGAACGGGATAATCGAAAAGCCCCACGTTGACGTTCCCGGCGTCGCGGGCGGATTTGTCCCTGAACTGTGTCATGCGTTCCATTTCGGCCATCGGCGTCACGCAGTTGAAGATCCAGGCGAGCTCGGTGACTTCCGGCACGTCCGACTGCACGAAGATTGTCGCCTTGCGGGGATCGAGCCCGAGCGCCAGGAGCGAGGCGGCCAGGTCGAGGATTTGCGCCTGCTTTTCGCCCGGCGCATACCCGATCGTCATGGAATGGTAATCGGCGATGAAAAACCAGCAGCGTTCCGGATGCTCTTCCTGAAGCCGGATCCAATTGCGCACGCCGCCCGCCCAGTTGCCAAGATGCAGCTCGCCGGTGGGCTGGATGCCGGAAACGATCGTCAAGTCTTTCGGGGCCATAGCAGGGCCATCTTGGCGCATCCGGGGGGAAATGGCAATCCGACGCCCTTGACGGATCGGCCCCCAGCCCCTAAGTTCCTCTTGGGAGGAAATCGATGTTATCGTTCTCAAGCAGGCCGTCCGGTCATTTGAGCTATTTAACGGGAGATCATTACGCCCTCATCATCGGCGCCCGTCGGCTTGCCAGCAGCCATAATGAGATTGCGCCCTGCGATCCGCATGAGGTGCCGGTGCTGACACCCGCGGATTGTCCTGAAGCGTGGCGGGATGATCTTGGCGCCGGCCGCACTCCGGCGGAGCTGCTGGATGCGAAACCCCTGACGCACGTTTCTTCGCGGCGGGTTTTCCAGTGGCTGTTCTTTCTCTGGCATGATCTTGTGCCAATGCCGCTGGAGGTGATCCCATGCACGCTTGCCTATCTGTCGGCAGGCCGGCTGAGTGATCTCGTCAGAGGTCGGCAAGCCACGCAGCCCGTCTTCCATACCCTGGCCCTCCCGCGCAACCAGAGATCGGATATCCTGTTGCGGGATCCTCCGGCCGGCGTCATCTTCACGAATCTGGATACGATCGCCTGCCTGGTCCACCGCCGCGAGCAGATGCACGCGGCTGGTCTCGGGACACCGTAGTTTCGTCCGCATCGCGCCGGCACACTCCTCCGGCGTTTTATGTTTCCATCGATTGAAGCCCGTGAACAAAAAAGCCGCCGCGCTCAGGCGACGGTTCGGTTTTTGGCAGGCAGCGGCCGGGTCCGTTTTCGGGACGTGACGCGAACGATCAGTCGGAGCGCGCGGTCGATGCATTCAAGCCGACGGGCCTGTCCGGTGTCCGAAGCTCCGTGCCTCAAGAGCGGCCCGATGGCCGTTACTCCACGACGTTGATCGGTGTGCCGGCGGCGAAGGCCTGGATATTCCCGGCGGTCGTCTCCAGAATCCGTGCGACCGCCTCCCTGCTGTTGAAGGCGATATGCGGCGTCACGATGACGTCGCTTCTGGCGATCAGCGCCCGGTTGGCGGCCAGCACGGCGGGATCGCCCGCAGTTCTCGCATCAAGGAGAACACGTTCTTCTTCCAGCACGTCGAGGCCCGCGCCGGAAAGGATCCCGGTTTCGAGGGCGGAAAGCAGTGCTTCGGCCTCGACGAGCGCGCCGCGCGCGGTGTTCACCAAAATTGCGCCACGTTTGATGAGACGCATCGTTTTTTCATTCAGAAGATGCCGCGTCTCGGGCAGGGACGGCGCATGCAGGCTGATCACGTCGGACTGCGCCAGCAGCGTTTCGAGCGGCACGTAGGCGAATCCGATCTCGCGGGCGAGTTCCGCCTTCTGATACGGATCGGACACGACCACGTTCATTCCGAACCCTTTCGCGATCCGGGCGACATGCGCGCCGATCTTGCCGCCGCCCACGAGGCCGAGCGTCTTGTCGGAGAGATCGAAACCCTGGAGACCGCGATAATCGGACAGGCCGCGCTTGGTCCCTTCGGCGGCTTGGCAGATCTTGCGCGAGAGCGCGAGGATCAACGCGAAGGCGTACTCCGCCACCGTCCGATCGCCGTAGGCCGGCACGCGCGAGACGGTAATGCCGCGTTTGCGGCAGGCCGCGAGATCGATGTGATCAAAGCCCATCGATCGGGTCGCGATCAGGCGGACCTTCGGCAAATCGGCGAGCGCGGCTTCGTCGACTTTGGAATGGATGAAGACGGTAACCGCATCGGCATCGGCGGCTTCGGTCATGTTCTTGGCCGTCAGTGGCGCGTCGAAAAACAGGAGCTCATGCCCGGGCAATTGCCGGCCAAAAAACTCCTGCTCCTGTTTCTCGATCTCGAAAACGGCGATGCGCATAAGGCGTCGATCGACGCTTCCCTACACGTACAGCATGACCGGCAGGATCATCGGTCGCCGCTCCGTTTCCTTGAAGACGAAGTTGCCGACCTCGTTGCGCACCTTGTTCTTGAGGTAATCGTCGAAGGCCGGACTGTTCGGATCGTTGTCCCTCAGCGCCTTTTTTACGAAGTCGTCGACGCGTCCGAGCAGCCCGCCTTTGTCCTTCTGGTAGACGAAGCCGCGCGAGATGATGTCGGAAGCCAGCAGGTTGCCGGTTTTCTTTTCGACGGTGCAGACGACGATCATCATGCCGTCCTCGGCCAGCTCGCGCCGGTCGCGCAGCACGACTTCCGAGACGTCGCCCACGCCCAGACCGTCCACGAAAACGTACTCGGTCGGGACGTATTCGGCCGTCATGCGGCCGCCGGCCTTGTCGAACTCGACGATCTGGCCGTTGTCGGCCACGAAAATATTGGTGCGTGGGGTGCCGACGGTTTCGGCCAGTTCGGCGTGCGCCTCGAGCATGAAGCGATTGCCGTGCATTGGCATGAAGTAGCGCGGCTTTGTCAGACGCAGCATCAGCTTGAGGTCTTCCTGCTTGGCGTGGCCGCCGGCGTGGACGTCGACCATGGCGTTGTCGACGATCTTGGCGCCCTGGCGGACGAGCGTGTCCTTGAGGCCCTGGACGGTGCGCTCGTTGCCCGGAATGACCGAGCTCGAGAAGATGACGGTATCGCCGGCCTGGATCGACAGGAAACGGTGCTCGCGGTTGGCGATTTTCATCAGCGAGGCGTTCGATTCGCCCTGCGCGCCGGTGCAGACCACGATGGCCTTGCCTTCCGGCAGGCGCTTGAATTCTTCCTCCTCGACGATCGTGCCCTGCTTGTATTTCATGTAGCCGAGTCGGTGCGCCAGCTCGACGTTGTTGAGCAGCGAACGGCCCTGGAGCAGCACCTTACGGCCGAGCGGCTCGGCGATCTCGAAGATCTGCTGCATGCGCGTGAGCATCGAGGAGAAGGTGCCGATGATGACGCGGCCCTTGGCGCGCTCGATGGCGCGCTTGAGCTCCTCGCCGACCTGCTTCTCGGAAATCTGGTGTCCGGGAACGGTGGCGTTGGTCGAGTCCGACATCAGCATCAGCACGCTCTTGGCGCCGAAGCCGGCGATGTGGATGAGGTCGGCCGGGTCGCCGTCGGCCGGCGTAAAGTCGAACTTGAAGTCGCCGGTGCCGAGGATCACGCCGTAGGGGGTGTAGAGCGCGGTGCCGAAGGCGTCGGAGATGTTGTGGTTGACGTGGAACGGTTCGAACACGAAGTTCCGTCCGAGTTGGATGCGGCTCTTGCCGGTCACCATCTGGATCTTGAGCTGATTGGCGTTGCCGTATTCCTCCTG
>CAZHHN010000027.1:0-14195 GCA_964532415.1 uncultured Gammaproteobacteria bacterium | reverse complement strand
AGGCCATCGCCACGAACATCTTGCGGAGGTTCTCGACGTAGCGCTCCATGCCGCGATACTTGATCTTGCCGAGCTTGGTGATGCCGCCGACCATCGAGGCGACATCCTCCCCGAACGTTTTTTCGATGTCCTCGAGCGTGCGGGCGGTGTCCTCGGGAACGTCGTGCAGCAGTCCGGCCACGATGATGTTTTCCGGCAGGCGCAACCCGGCGAGCGTGATGGCCGTTTCGACCGAATGGGTGATGTACGGCTCGCCCGAGGCGCGCTTCTGGCCCTCGTGCGCCTTCTCCGCGAACGCGTACGCCAACTCGACCTTTTTCAGGTCGCTTTTCGGCGAGTAGTCCCGGACGGCCTCGAGCAGCTTGGCGGGAGCCATAGACTCCATCAGATTGCCGCACCTTGACCTTTTTCGTCAAAAATGATACCTTCTGCCTCGATACGGCCTGAGAAGACAATGAGGCTCTCACGAGGAGGTTCGACGTGACATTTGGAATTGTGCTGCTCTTTGACGCGCCGACGAATAACCACGCTATCGCTTTGAGCGGTTCGTGTGAGGACGTCGAGGATCGGGATTTCGTGCTCGGCCGCGAGCGCAATCTGCCGCATCTCTCGATGATCCATCTGGAACTTGACGAGGCGGGCCTCGCCAAGGTCGAGGCCAAGCTCCCGAAGCTTGCGGACGAACTGCGCGGCAAGCCGTTGAACGGCAGCTTCAGCTCGATCCGCAACTTCGGGAATTGGCTCTTCTGGCTGACTCCCGCCACGCCGGCGCTCTTGGCCCTGCATAACCGTACGGTCGACGCCTGCGCTCCGCTCCGCAGCCGGCCGCTGGAGGCTTCGACGAACTGGATGACCCCCGCGCAGCTTCGCATGTACAAGGCGCATGGATGCTGGTTCGTCAAGGATGCCTGGAATCCGCATCTGACGCTGCAAGTACTCCGCACGGGTCGGCCCGAACCCGAGTGTGTCCGGGAGGTCTTTCAACCCTGGAGCGCCGCCGCGCTCGTGCTGGCTCGCATGGGCAAGTTTGGTTCCGTCCAGGAAGTCATCCATCAGGTCGCCTTCTGAATGGGTTCTTGTATCGCAAAAGCCCCGGCCGATGGCCGAGGCTTCTTCTTTTTCATTCTTTCGCAGGGGCGTCTTTGCTGAAGTCGCATTCCTTGTTCGAGCAGGCGATCTTGTGGTCTTTGGCGAAGACCAGCAGGTCACCGCTCTTGGGGCAAAGCTCGCCGGTCGGCTTCGACCACATGGCGAAGTCGCAGTCGGGATAACGCGAGCAGGCGTAGAAGTTGCGGCCCTTGCGCGAGCGCTTCTCGACGATGTCGCCTTCCTTGCACTTCGGGCATTTGGCGCCGGTCTTTTTCTTGATCTGCTTGGTGAACTTGCAGTCGGGATAGCGCGAGCACGAAAGGAACGCGCCGAAGCGTCCGCGCTTGACCATCATCGGCGCGCCGCAGGTTTCGCAGACCTCGCCGGCGGCCTGCTCCTGGGCGGCGTCCTGCGCGGCCTTGTCCTTTTCGTCGAAGGGCTTGGTATTTTTGCAGTCCGGATACCCCGAGCAGGCGTAGAATTTCCCGAAACGCCCGAACTTGATGATCATCGGCTTGCCGCACTTCTCGCATTTTTCGTCCGTTGCGGTTTCGGTCAGCGTTTTCTTGGAAAGTTCCTTTTCTTTCACGCCCAGGTTCTCGTGGAACGGACCGTAAAACATCTTGATGATCGGCACCCATTCCAGCTTGCCCTCGGCGATCTCGTCGAGGGTGTTTTCCATGTTGGCGGTGAAGTCGTAGTCGACGATCGCCGAAAAATGCGTGCGCAGCAGATCGGTGACGAGGAAGGCCAGATCGGTCGGCTTGAGGCGACGCTCGTCCTTTTCGACGTAGCCGCGGTCGACGACGGTCGAAATGGTCGGCGCATACGTCGACGGGCGGCCGATGCCGCGTTCTTCCATCGCTTTCACGAGCGTGGCTTCCGAATAGCGCGCCGGCGGTTCGGTGAAGTGCTGCTTCGGGTCGATCGACCTGGCTTCGAGCGGATCGCGCTCCCCGAGAGGAGGCAGCAGATTCTCCTTCATGTCGGTCTGGTAGACGCTCATGAAGCCGGGCTTCGCGATGGTCGAACCGGTCGCGCGGAAACGGTACGGCGTCCCGGTCGCGAGCGTGGCGGCGGTCGTTTCGATCTCGGCGTCTTTCATCTGCGAGGCCAGCGCCCGTCGCCAGATCAGTTCGTAGAGCCTGAGCTGGCGGTCCTCCAAATGGGCGCGCATCGCTTCGGGCGTGCGGGCGGCTTCGGTCGGGCGGATGGCCTCGTGGGCCTCCTGGGCGCCTTTGGCTTTCGTCTTGTAGATGCGCGCTTCGGCGGCGACATCGTCCGGGAAGGCGGCTTTCAGATAGGCATGCGCCTCGTCCAGGAATTTCTGGGCGAGGTTGACCGAGTCGGTGCGCATGTAGGTGATGTAGCCTTCCTCGTACATCTGCTGGGCCAGCATCATCGTCTGCTTGGCCGAGAAGCCCAGCTTGTTGTTGGCGTCCTGTTGGAGCGTCGAGGTGGTGAACGGCGCGGCCGGGGAGCGCTTGCTCGTTTTCTTCTCGACCGCTTCGACCGCATAGGCCGCGCCACCCAGTGTTTTCATGACGGCCTTGGCTTCGGCTTCGTTCCGGATCGCCATCTTGTCGAGCGTCTCGCCGTCCTTGCTGTGCAGCCGCGCTTCGAAGACGGCCGGCGCGCCCTTCTTTGCAAATTCGCCCTCGATCGACCAGTATTCTTCGGCTTTGAAGGCCTGGATTTCGCGTTCGCGCTCGACGATCAGGCGGACGGCCACCGATTGCACGCGGCCGGCCGAAAGCCCGCGGGCGACTTTGCGCCAGAGGAACGGGGAGAGTTCGTAACCGACCAGTCGGTCGAGGACGCGGCGGGCCTGTTGGGCATCGACCATGCGCGCGTCGATCTGGCGGGGCGTTTCGAGCGCGTGCGCGATCGCTTCCTTGGTGATTTCGTGGAAAGTGATGCGCTTGACCTTCCCGGGTTTGATCTTCAGGAGTTCCTGCAGGTGCCAGGAAATCGCCTCGCCTTCGCGGTCTTCATCAGTCGCGAAGTAGACTTCGTCGGCGTGTTTGGCGGCGGCGCGGAGTTCGGCGACCACTTTCGTCGCCTTCTTCGGTACGACGTATTTCGGCGTGAAATCGTGCTCGGTGTCGATCCCCATGGTCGAGGTCGGCAGGTCGCGCACGTGCCCGAAGGACGAAAGGACGGTGTAGCCCTTGCCCAGGAATTTCGAGATCGTCTTGGCCTTGGTGGGCGACTCGACGATGATAAGTTTGGTGCCGGAAGCTTTGGCCATAGTTCGGGGCGGAACATATCAGCCCCGCAGTTTCCCGTCAAGTATATAAGGTAAGAAGGGAACCGCCAACCCGTGAATGACGGACCTCGACTTTTTGGCGATTTCCCGATACGTTCCGTCCAGCTCATCTCAACCCGACTTCTGATTTTCAGACGATCTTCGGCCGCGCCCGGCGGATTTACGAGACGGCCCAGCCGCTGCCCGGATCGCCTTGACGATTGGGCTTTTCCCTGGTAAAAGTTGGAAACCCGTCGTTTCACAAACCGCGTTTCCATGGAGGGAAAGTTCCATGTCCGAAGCCCAGGCATTAGCCGAAGTTTCCAAGCCCGTCACACTCCTGCAGATCGTGCAGCAACTCGTCGTGTTGCCCGTGCATGCGGGCATCGCGCGCCTCAAGTCTGACGTATTTGCGGCCGTCAAGTCAGCTCGTTTCGAGGTCTTGATGAAACTCATTCCGGTTCTCCAAGGTGCCATTTCGGGCACCGAGACGGCGGACATTTTGCGGCAGTGCGGGTTCGTTTCGCCGGATCGATTGACCCTGGTCGAATGGAACCAGCTTCACGGCCTTTTGGCTTCCGCCGTGCCGCCATCCGTTCTTCCGCCCGATCTGGGCGGCGCCTATGATGCGGGAGAGCTGGGCGCCATTGCCTCGTTCCGCAAGCGCTTCATCGCGACCGGCCAACTTCCTCCGGAACTGGAGGCCCGCGTCACGGAATTGATCGGTCAAAACGTGCGCGGGCCGTGGGTATATGACGTGGAAGATGCTCAATCGGTTGCCGACCGGCCCGGCGTAGTCGAAATACGCTTTCCCGGCGGGAGCTATCGGGAGCGGTACGACCTCGATCGTCTTAAACACACGATCGGAAATGCCCGATGTATCGCCTCCGATCACGTTCCGCGGATCCAAGCACCTCCCCTGACCCTTCCCAGAGGCTTGGGCGGCGCTCGAAGCGACGCGGAGCTGACGCGTGTCAGGGAGTTCCGCGCGACCTACGTCGACGGCGGAACATTGGCGGATGACATTCGAACGACGCTCGGTGCCAAGATCGATGCGAACGTCCGTCATGAGTTGTGGGTGGATCCGATCACCTGCATCCTTTCCGCGACGTTCTATGACAGCGAGCGGTGCATTGACGTCGAATGGATGGATGGAGATGGCCGATACCGGGGAGACAGCATCTCTCTATAAAGTGACGACATAAAGTGATCTGACCGCTTCTCAATCCCTTGCGTCCTGCAGGCCACGCGCCTCGGGACCTTTTCTTTTTCACGGCTTCAGCGCGTATCTCCCGCCGCCGATGAAGCGTAGCACAGGTCCTTGACTTTTTGGCGATTTTGGGATATGTTCCGTGCAGTTCATCTCAGCCCAACCTCAACCCGCCACAGGGAGCATTCCGTGGAGACCAACGCAATCACAACAACGCCCGCGCCGGAGCCCACGCTCGTCCAGCGCTTCAGGATGATCTACGAGACGGCCCAGCCGGCACTCACGGCCAGCCCGCGAGCTCTCGATGCCGCGGCGCTTCTCAAGAGCGATCTGCTGCGCGCGATCACGATGCTCGAGAAGGGGCAGTTCCACCGGCTTCTTGGCACGCTCTGCGGCCAAGGTCCTCAGGACCAGCAGGTGTGCGCGTCGTTCCGCGCTCACGTCGCGGCTTCGGATCTCGACCTCGACGACTGGATCGCCCTTCGAGACGTGGTCAGCGGCTCTGCCCACGCTCCCGACCCTGCCGAATCGTCCGCGAGCCTGCCGAAGGGGATCGGCGGCGCTCAAAATGACGGAGAATTTTCGAATGTGCGCGGCTTCATCGCGATGTATCTCGATCCGGAAAGCGTCTTACCGGATCATGTCAAGCTCGCTCTTCGCTGCAAGATCGATCACAACCACAGAGGGATGTGGGCGTACCATCCGGCGGACAAAATCACTTCGGTACGGTTCGATGCGGCACACGGTGTGGTCGTCATCGAAACAGCTCATGAAGCCGAAGAGTACAACATCAGCGTCGTGCTCATGAACGCTGGCGAATCTGACGAGGGGTAAATCGCTGCCACGCTTCTCGGTATCGAAGGTTTCCGAACGATTCCTGTTCGGAGGCCTTTTAAAATTTCACCCCTTCAACCCGTATCTTCCTCCCCCGATCGAGTCTGCGATGCCGCGAATTTCAAGCGCGGTCAGCAGGCCTGAGACGTTCGTTACCGATAATCCCAGCGCGCGGGCGAGTGCGTCGGCCGTGTCGATGCCGGACGCCAGTTTTTCGGCCACGGCCCGTTCGGGCGACGGCAGCCCTTCAAACGGAAAGAAGCTTTTCTGGCGGCCAGCGGCTTTTTGCGGACCGCTTTCGCATCCGAGCGCCTGCGCGATGTCGTCGGCGGAGACGATCGGCGTCGCGCCGTTTTTGATCAGTTCGTTCGGTCCTTCCGAGTTTTCATGCGTGATCGGGCCCGGCACGGCCCAGACTTCGCGTCCCATGTCGAGCGCCAGTTTGGCGGTGATCATCGCGCCGGATTTGCGGGACGCCTCGATCACCAGCACGGCCCGGCTGAGCGCGGCGATCAGGCGGTTACGCTGCGGAAAATGATACGGCATGGACGGCATGCCGGGCGGATATTCGCTCAAAACTCCGCCGTCGGCTTCCAGCATCCGCCCGGCCAATCCGACGTGCCGGTCCGGGAAAATCGACGCGTCATCGACCCCGCCTCCGATCACGGCGAAGGTGCGGCCGTTTGCGCGCAGTGCCGCTTCGTGCGCCGCGCCGTCGATGCCGAGCGCCAAGCCGCTCACGACCGGCAGACCGAGCCGGACGATTTCCGGCACGAGCAGCTCGACGCAACTTCGGCCATACGGGCTGATGCGGCGCGTGCCGACCACGGCGATGCCGGGAACCGAAGGCATCCGCCCGCGCAAAAACAGCTTCTTGGGCGGGGGAGAGGCGTGGCTCAGGTCCGGCGGCCAGTCGGCGTCGCTGGGATTGAAACGTCGGATTTCCATAGGATCTGAGTCCTAGCAGAACCGCTTTCCCGCACGCAAGAGACTTGACGGAAACCTTCGTTTCGGGTAGCTTGACCGATCCTGTCCGCATGCTGCGGCAGGATGTTCCCGAATATCTCTTGCTCGTGGGAATCGAGCGCCAGGAGTCCGACATGTCCATTCGAATTCAGCTCACGAGGCTCGGTTCCCGCCTGACCGACAACGATATCGAACCGTCCTGCGGCGTCTTGGACGTCTTCCGCCGCTCGGAGCATATCTTCCGCATCGTGGTCGATTGCGGCTCCATTCCCGTGCACCCGGCGGTGCCGTTTCAGCCGAAAGATTGGCGTCTGCCGCGACTGTCGTTTTTCGAAGGCGGCCGGCCGATCGATGCTGTCTGTCTCACGCATGCTCACGGCGATCATGCCATGGCGCTCCCGCTGCTCGCGCCGTACCTGGCTCCGGGAGCGCTGGTATGGATGACCATGCCGACGTGCATGGCGCTCCGTGTTTTCTTCGAGACCGAGCGCCAGCTCAGTCGGAAGCGCGGACCGGGCGGTAGCCGGCTCACGCTCTGCGGCCCTGCCCAGATCGGTGAAATCCAATCGAGGATCGAAATCATTCCCCGACCGGGAGTGTATGAAATCCTGCCGGGTCTCAAGGTTTATGTGCATCCGGAAGGCCACGTTCCCGGCGCCTGCTCGTTCACGTTCCGCATCGGGCGGAGGAACGTGCACTACGCCGGCGACCGTTGCTCACACGACCAACCCGGCATTTTGGGCGGCCGTCCGCTGCCCGAGGCTTGGCGCCCGCACGTCATCGCAAATTCCGACTGCACGTATGGAGCGGACCGGGATTCCGATACGCGCACATGGCCGGGGGAAATGGCGCGCTGCCGGGATCTCGTCGCGCAGGCAAGGGGCCGCAATGCTCCCGTGCTCTGCTGCGCCTTTGGCCTGCATCGCGGGGGTGCGATTGTCGAAGGCCTGCAGCCGCTCGGCCTAACGAATATCTGGCTGGACGGTTCCTGCCGCCAGCATACTTCCAACGCCCTTCTGCCGCAGTGCCGATGGTCGGACTCCGAACCTCCATTGGCGATTGACAATGTCGATTGGATAGAGTGGTGGGAACGAGATCTCTTGGCGGGATGCCGCAGTCCGTACGTCGTCGTCTCGACTCCGGGTATGGGTGGCCCAGGTGGAGCGGCTGCCGTCTGGAAGCGGGAAATCCTCCCGAATCCGGACGGGCTGATCGTCTTCACCGGCTATCTTGCACCGGGCAGCGACGGCGCCCGCATCATGGCTGCCGCTGCCGAGCGGGAACGGACGGGTATCGTACCGGAGCTGGACTTCGAGGATCACGATGACCGCGGTCCGATGATCAGTACCTTGCCGATCGCCTGCCAGGTCGCCCAAATCCGCGCGGGCAGCCATGATTCCCGGCGCGGCATTCTCCACTGGTTTTGGGACTACTCGCCGGAAATGGCCGTCCTCTGCCACGGCTCCGCCGGGGCCTTGGCCTCCCTGCAAGAGGACTTGAGCAGCTTCATTCCTCATCTTGTCCTCGGGGGTCAGGAGACGATAGAAATCGAAATATGAGCTTATTTCCATAGGTTTTACGCCTATGGTTTATTTTTTTGTTGGTTAGTATTGACAAAATTACGTCTTTGTGCTACCATGCGTTCATCATCAGTTCTGTCCCAACAACGATACGAGTGCCGGCGAACCCGGCAGAGAAGAGGATGCAATGAGCACCACCGGTACGAGCGCAAGCGGCCTTCCCATCGCCAAGAACCATCTCTGGGAGGGCACCGTCCAGGCCCGCTCGCTCCAGGGTCTCCCCTTCGTCCACACGCCGGCCGAGGGCGAGAAGCCCGCGCACTGGCACGTCCGCCACGAGGGTACGGACATCCACCTCCGCGATGGGCTCACCCCGGCCCAACTTGCCACCGCCCGCGCGGAGATCAAGGTCCGCCAGGTCAGGAACCACCGTGGGACCGCCCAGTACGTCTACTGCAACCTCTACCCCGCACCCGCCGGCTCGGGCCCGACGAAGCGACTGTACGTCGGTCGCGGCCGGTCGGTCGATGAGTGCTTCGAGGGGAGCCACGGTGGGAGGTTCCACCTCAGCCCGATCGGCTAGGACTCTGTAGTACAATGCGGGCGTCGCCCTGCGCACTTCTCGCGCAGATGGTGACGCCCGCATCTGCATATCCGCGCAAAATCACGCACTCTCTATTTTTCCAACGTATGCAATTCACCAAAGCCTGGCTCGGCTACGACCTGCCGTACGAAGCGGTTGAAACGCATCCGGCCGTGCAGAAGCTGCGCAGCCAAGGCATCGAAAAACGCATCAAGGCACCCGAGTATCACGTGACGGCCGGCTATTTCGACGCGGTTTCGCTCGACGCGCTCACCGCGTTCGTGGCTTCGGCCGAAGCGGAACGCGGCGCGTCTTTTGCCGGGGCAACGCTTTCTTTTGACGGCTTCGGAATGACCGGCAACGGCGCGCAGGCCTACGTCTATTTTTCGCCCGCCGACAACGGCGCTGCCTCCGCCGCCGAACTGAAATCCCGTCTCGCGGCTTTTCCCGCGTACGATGCCGCCAAGAATTGCCGGGACCTGCATCTTTCGATCGGCGGACCGGACCCATTTTCACAGGACAAACCGAAACAGCAGCCCTTGACCCCGCCGCTCGAACTGCCGGGCCGTTTGGTCTTCGTCGGCAACGACGGCACGCGCTTTCGCCGCTTCGTGTGGAATGCCGCCGACCGCGCCTTCATCGAAGAGCAGCGGCAGGAAGCGCCGAAGCCCGCCGTGCTTCCGCCGCGGCCGATGCCGGACCCGCTTCCGATCAAAACAATCATGCTCTTCCCGAAGATCCAGCCGGATACCGCCTGCGCCGTCTTCCTGCTCCGCCAATACGGCGAACGCCTTTTTCCGGGCGCGGGCCGCGCCGATATCCAATTCACGACCGCCGTGCCGGCCGGAAAAACCGCCGAAGACTTCGAGCGCGAAGGAACCCTGCTGATCGATCTCGGCAAATCCCGCTTCGACCACCATACGGACGTGCACGGCCGCCGCGACCAGTGCGCTTCGGGCCTGATCGCCGAGTATCTCGGCATCGCCAAGCGTCCGGAGCTGCGCAAGCTGCTCAACTACGTCAGGCGCGACGATCTCGAAGGCAAAGGCACGCTCTCGACCGATCCGCTCGACCGCGCTTTCGGCCTCTCCGGCATCATCATGAACATGAACCGCGTGCATGCCGATCATCCCAAGGTCGTGCTGGAGTTCGTGATCTCGGTTTTCGCGGCGCACGTTTTCGAAGAATATCGCCGTCAGGTCGAGATGCCGGCCGAGTGGAGGGATCTCAAAGCGTCCGGCAAAGGAACCGAAAAAATGATCACGGCGCGCGACGGACGATCGCTGCGGCTGATCGCTGTCGAATCGGACAACATCAGCCTGCCCGGTTTCCTGCGCGCGTTCATCAAGGCCGACATCGTCATTCAGCGCGGATCTTCCGGCCACACCAACATCATCACGCGCCAGGAAAGCCGGCTTGATCTCAAAGAACTCGTGGCGGCCATCCGTCAGGAAGAAGCGCGCCGCAAGGATCTGACCCTGGCGGTCGACGCCGAAACGCTGCGCAAGCCCAATCATCTTGCCGGCGTGGAAGAATGGTTTTTCGACACGGCCGCCACCACCCTGCAGAACGGCGGCGTCAAGCCGGACGGCGTGACCGCGACCAGGATCGATTTACCCACGATCGCGCGCCTCGCCGAAGCGTCCCTGTAAACAACATCCCGCGCAAGCGGGATGTTTTACCGGTTGAACAGATTCATGGTTCGCGTCGGCCCGTCCCGCAGCGCCGCTTCGACCGCGTCGGCGGCGTGCGCGACCAGCGCGATCGCCTTTTCTTTTTCTTCCGCGCCGAACGGCTGCAGCACGTAATCTTCGATCGCGATCGGGGACTGTGGCCGGCCGACGCCCATGCGGAAGCGCAGGAATTCGGGCGAGCCGAGCCGCTCGATGACGGAGGCGACGCCGTTATGCCCGCCCGAAGACCCGCTGACGCGCATCCGCAGCCGTCCGAGCGGTAAGTCGATATCGTCATGCGCGACCCACACGGCCGAAGGCGCGATTTTATGGGCGCGCGCGCAGGCGGCCACCGAAGCGCCCGACAAATTCATGAAGGTCTGCGGTTTGAGCAGCAGCACCTGCTGGCCGTGCGCCCGGCCCTTTCCGACTTCGCCGTCGAAACGGGCGTCATAATGGTCGAACGACCAGCGCTCGGCCAGGAGATCGATCACGCGGAAGCCGAGGTTGTGACGGGTTTTTTCGTACTGCCGCCCGGGATTCCCGAGCCCGACGATCAGGAGCATATGCCGCATTTTACCCCATGCACGGCTTTCTTGACATCTGTATCTTGCATGTGGGAGGACGTCGGAAGTACTCTTAAGCCGCTATGGGTATGCTCGACATGAACGATTTGAAGCTGATCGGCGAGGAAATGGGCCGGGTTATCGATGATAACCTGATACCCCGTATTGAGGATTTGATCGATGAGAAGTTCGATGAGAAATTTAGAGTGAATTTGGAACCGATCGAGGCGAGGTTGACGAGAATTGAAGCGACGGTGGTCACGAAGTCCTATTTGGACGACAAGCTGGCCGACCTGAAAAGCGATCTGCTGATTTACGACCGCAAGCTCGAAAAGAAAACCGATCTCCTGATCGATCGGTTGGTCAATCGCCATGCCCTGCAGAGTGCCGATGTCGAGCGCTTGGAACCGGTCCGCGTCTTTCCGCGCATCGGACCGACGGCCTAGCGCATTAAGAAGAAGCGCCCCTTGCGGAGCGCCTTTTCTTATTTCTCAATCTCCCGGTAATTGACCGTAACAGGCGTTCCTTCCAGTCCAAACTCTTCGCGCAGGCGGTTTTCGACGAAACGCGTGACGTTCGGGTCGGTGAAGTTCTTGTCTTTCACCAGCATGATGAACTTCGGCGGCGCGACGTGCGTTTGCCGGATGCCGTAGACGTACGTCTGCCGGCGCTTGAGTCCCATGGCCGTCTTGTTGTGCGAAAGGCGCGACGCGAGGTACGGCTTTACGCGCTTCTCGACGAAGCGGTCGAGCTCCTCATGGGTCAACTCGCGCTCGCGCGCCGCTTTCACCCGCAGCGCCAGATCGAGCAGCGTGTGGACGCGCATGCCGGTTTTGGCCGAGACGAACGCCACCGGCGCCCAGCGCAGGAAGGGGAGCGCGCGGTAGAGGTCCTCGCGGGCTTCGTCGCCGGTTTTGGTGCTTTTGGCGGGCAACGTGTCCCATTTGTTCAGCACGAGCACGATGCCTTTGCCGGATTCGGCCGCCAGGCCCGCCAGATGACTGTCCTGCGCGCCGACGCCCTGTGTCGCGTCGATGACGAGAAAAACGACGTCGGCCTGCTGGATGGCCGTCAGGCTTTTTCCGACGCTGGCCGATTCCAACCCCGGCGCGATATGCGCGCGCTTGCGGATGCCGGCGGTATCGACCACCAGGATCGGGCGATCCTTGTAGAACAGCAGCGTGTCCTGGGGCTCGCGGGTGGTATGCGGGATTTCCGAAACGATCACGCGCTCCTCACCGATCATGGCGTTCAGCAGCGAGGATTTGCCGACGTTCGGCCGGCCGATCATGGCGATGGTCGCCTGGGGTTCGATTTTCTCGAGCGGCAGGTCGATTTTGGAAAGTTCCTCGAAGAGACGATCGAGCAGGTCGCCGGTGCCGCCGCCGTTTGTGGCCGAAACGGCGATCGGATCGCCGAAGCCAAGTTTTTTCCATTCGTTGCCGATCGAGCGGCGAATGGCCGGGCTGTCGGCCTTGTTGACGGCCAGTACGACCGGCCGGCCGGCCTTGCGCAGTTCCTTGGCCAGCACGAGATCGGTCGAGAGCGGTCCGGTCAGCGCGTCGGCCACGAAGACGATCGCGTGCGATTTTTGCGCCGCGCGGAGGGCCTGTTTGCGGACGTTCACTTCGAGCTGGTCCCGTTTCACGATGTCGAGGCCGCCGGTGTCGAGCAGCGTCAGCAGCTGGCCGCGCCAACGCGAAAGCCCGACGCCGACGTCGCGGGTCGTGCCTGGGATGTCCGAGACGATCGCCTGGCGGCTCTCGGTCAGACGGTTGAATAACGAGGATTTTCCGACGTTTTTGCGTCCGACCAGCGCGACCGAAGGCGTGGCGTGGACGACGGGGCGTTCTTTTTCCGGCATATCAGTTGGCGGCGTTCTTGCCGAGCACGACCAAGAAATCGACGTCACCGCCGTTTTGGGGCTGCTGGCCGTTCGTAAGCGCGATCGTCGAAGGCGTCAGGCCCGTGGACAGGTAGCCGGGCAGCGTCAGCGCCACCTCGGCGCCGAGCAGATTGCGCAGCGTCTGGAGCTCTTCCGGATGCGCGCCGTTCGTCAAGTCGTAGATGATCGTCCGGTCCCGTCCGGGCTGTTTGGCGTTCCCGATGCGCACGACGTTGAATCCCATCTTGGCGATCAGGTCCTCCGTCTTTTTGGCCAGGCCGGACTGGGGCGTGCCGTTCTGCACTTCCACGCGAACCGCGGTTTTCGCGGAGGTGTCGGCGCCTTTGTCGGGCGTGGTTTCGAGTAGGCGGTCGGCGAGACGCTGAACGTCGCTCCAGTCGCCTTTGCGCGGCAGGAGCACGTAAGCATCGCCGTTCGAGACGGCGATGCTGGTGGCGTAGAGCGGCCCCTCGGGGCCGTCGCTCAGCACGCGGTGCGCGATCTTCGAGGGGTCGATGCCACGCAGGTCTTTGGCGAGCGCGACGATCTCCCAGAGTTCCATGTTGGTGACGACGTGGCTTTGAAGCGTCTCGAGCGCGCTCGCTACTCGCGAGGGATTCAGCAACGTCTCGAACGAGACGAGCTTGTCCTTGAGCGCCAGCAGCACTTTCTGCTGCCGGCGGCTCCGCGCGAAGTCCGAATCTTCGCCGTTCGTGCCGTGGCGCGAACGCACGTACTCGAGCGCCGTCGCGCCGTCCATCGTCTGCCGTCCCTTCTGGAACGAAATGGTTTTGTAGAGATAGTTGTCGGTCGGATAGCCGTAGTCGGTGAAGGCGCGCTCGACGTTGACGGTAATGCCGCCGACGTCATCGACCAGCGTCTTATACGCCGAGAAATCGACGCGCAGATAGTAGTCGATCGGCTGATCGAGCAGCCGGCTGAAGACGCGCGCCGTCGCCTCGCCGCCCGAGCGGGGAGCGACCGCTTCCGCGGTGGCGTTGATCGAGTTGATCTTGTTGCTCCCGCCTTCCGGCAGCGGGATCCACAGATCGCGCGGCAGCGACAGGATGCCGAGCTGCGACGTCGAAGGCTTGAAGGTCACGAAGAGCATAGTGTCCGTCAGATGTGGCCCTTCATGGCCTTCGCCGCCTTCGCCCAGCACCAGGATGTTGATGCGGTCGCGCTCTTCGCCTTTGAGCTTCTTGTCCGAGGTGCCGACCAGCCGCCGCACCTGTTCGAAAAGCGAGAGTTTCTTTCCCGGTTCGGAAGACGGGTTGATGCGGGCGGCGGCGCGGAGCAGCCGCGCCGAGGCGAATGAGAACAGCAGCGGAACGGTCACGACCGCGACCGCAATGGCGACGGCCGCGCCCTTCCAAAACGAAAAACGCCGCCGGGGTCGCTGCCCTTCGGGAATGCCGTCCAGGAGGTTGACTTTCGGGGGCTTCACGCGGACTTGCTAAAGGGAGATCGGCCTGCTAAACTGGGCACTACGCATGCATACTACGGGAAAGACGCACACGTGTCCAGCCCGCGGCTTTCCGGAGCGGACGTTTGGCTCAGTTGGTCAGAGCGCTGTCTTCACACGACAGAGGTCGGTGGTTCGAATCCACCAACGTCCACC
>CAZHHN010000026.1:0-14373 GCA_964532415.1 uncultured Gammaproteobacteria bacterium | reverse complement strand
ATCGACACCGCCCAGACCGTCATCCAGGACGTCGTCTATTACAAGACGCGCTTCCGTCTTGAATCGCCGGAACGTGAAATCCGCACCGGCATGACGGCCAACATTTCGATCGTGACGGCCGAACGCCCGGATGCGCTGACGGTGCCCCAGCGCGCCATCAGGCAGAACGGCGAAAAAGCCGTGCGCGTGCTCGTGAACGGACAGGAAACGAAGACGCCGGTCACGACCGGCCTGTACGGCGACGACGGAAAAGTCGAAATCCTCTCCGGCCTCTCCGGCGGCGAGCAGGTCATCCTGGCTGCGCGCCAGAACGGCAAGATCGTCGCGCCATGAACGCCGCGGCGGCAGCCACGCCGGTCATCCGGGTGCGCGACCTGAAGAAGGATTACGCCTCCGAAGACGTGATCACCCCGGTATTGCAGGGAGTGAGTTTCGAGGTCAGGGCGGGGGAGTTCGTGGCCATCATGGGACCGTCCGGCTCCGGCAAGTCGACGCTCATGCATATCCTGGGCTTTCTCGACCATCCGACCTCGGGTCTGTACGAATTCGAAGGGCGTGACGCCTCGACGCTGACCGAAAACGAGCTGGCCGACATGCGGAAGCGCCGGGTCGGCTTCGTTTTTCAGGCGTTCTTCCTGCTGCCCGAGCTGACGGTGCTCGAGAACGTCAAGCTGCCGCTGGCCTACCACGGCATCAGCGAGAAGGAACGCGATGCGCGCGCCCGCAGGGCGCTCGAAAGCGTCGGGCTCGGCCACCGCATCGGCTACTTGGCGACGCGCATCTCCGGCGGCGAAAAGCAGCGCGTGGCGATCGCCCGGGCCTTCGCGCCCGAGCCGGCCGTGATTTTCGCCGACGAGCCGACCGGCAACCTCGATTCCAAATCCGGCGCGCAGGTCATGACGATCCTCGAACGGCTCAATCAGGAAGGCCATACCGTCATTCTCGTCACCCACGAACAGGACACCGCCGAGCATGCGCAGCGCATCATCCGCATGAAGGACGGGCTGATCCTGAGCGATGAACCGGTCGGGCGCCGCCGCGCCGCCTCCGACGGCCTGAAAAAATAGCCATGAACCTCCGCGACACCGCCCGCACTTCCCTGAAGGGCCTGACGGCGCACAAAACGCGTTCGCTTTTGACGATGCTCGGCATCATCATCGGCATCGCCTCGGTCATCATGATGATGTCGCTCGGCAAAGGCGCCGAAGGATTGATCCTCGGGCAGATCTCGAGCCTCGGACCCGACTCGCTTTTCGTGCGGCCGGGCGGCGGCAATGCCGGCGGCGGCCCGCCCAACCTGGCGCAGCTGACGGCGCTCAGGTATTCCGACTACCAGGCCGTCGCCAAACTGAATTCGATCCGCCTGTCCGCGCCGGCGCTGCTCGTGAGCGCCACCGTCAATTATCACGACCAGAACGTGTCGATCGACGTGACCGGCACCGGCGCCGGGTACAAGGATCTCAACAATCTCGAAGTCGCTTCGGGCCGCTTTTTCGACGAGGCGGACGTCGGCGGCGCGGCGCAGGTGATCGTGCTTGGCTCGAAGGTCGCGGCTGACCTGTTCGACGGCGAGGATCCGCTCGGGAAAACGGTGCGCGTCAACCGCAAGAATTTCACGGTCGTCGGCGTGCTGCCGGAACGCGGCTCCCAGTTTTTCCAGGATCTCGACAGCGCCGCCTACGTGCCGATCACGGCCGCCCAACGCGAGCTCAAAGGCGTGGACTACATCAATTTCATCATGCTGGCCGCCAAGGGTGACGTCGATTTCGCCATGGAGGACGTGCGTTTCCTGCTGCGCGACCGCCACAAGATCGACAATCCGTCCGGCGATACCAACAAAGACGACTTCCTGGTGCTCAGCCAGGTGCAGGCCGCGCAGACCTTCGGCACCGTTTCGACCGCGCTGACCGTTTTTCTGACGGCCATCGCGTCGATCTCGCTGGTGGTCGGCGGCATCGGCATCATGAACATCATGCTCGTCTCGGTGACGGAACGCACCCGCGAGATCGGCCTGCGCAAGGCGGTCGGCGCGCGCCGGCGCGACATCCTGCTGCAGTTCCTGTTCGAAGCGATCATGCTGACGATGCTCGGCGGGCTGATCGGCGTGGCCATCGGCTCGTCCTTTTCCTTCCTGGCCTCGAAAATTATCGCGCGCTTTTCTTCCGACTGGAAATTCGCCGTGCCGCTCCAGGGCATTCTGACCTCGTTCGGCGTGGCGACGCTGGTCGGGCTGGTCTTCGGACTCTATCCAGCGCAAAAAGCGGCCAAGCTGGACCCGATCGAGGCGCTGCGATACGAGTGACGCTTGACGAAATCGCAAAAATCGGCTAAAAGAAAAGGCCGCCTGCGGGCGGCCTTTCGGCACTGGGCCGGAAGCGGACGTTCCCTTAAGGATGGCCCTTGCATCCCCGTGGGAACGAGAAGAGCACGCGATGGGTAAAACTTCGAAAGTTTGGGGAAAGTTCTTGGAGCTGCAGCAGGCCGTGATCGAAGGCAACGTGCAGATCGGGCCCGAGGATATCGAGCGGTTCGGGGTTCGGCCACAGGGTCCGCACGCCCATCCCCGGATGCCCGAGTCGATCCGCGCCCCCAAGTTGCCTGGAAAAAAGACCTGGCTCGACAGCGCCTATGCTTCGGCCGACGGCACGCTCTGTCAGGCATGGGGTTTCTCGGATGACTTGCGTCTTTGTGGGTTCTCTCTGTGGCGGGGCAAACACGGAGGAAATACGTTGATGAAGGATGCGATATCCCTTCGCGGCGATATTTTCGGTACGGATGCAACCGGAATGCCGATTACCCAACTTCACTGGCGGGTCGGGGACACAGGCGGTTTGCAGGCCGCCCTCTATGTCGGCGGCACGCTGTTGCCACAGACTCAGCATTCTGCTGACGCTCTGGCATGGACGGTCGGCAGCGACGGTCATGTGTACGGTCTCAGATGGTCCAAGGATGCGTTTTGGTTGCATCTGATCCGCTGCGATCTCTCGCGAGAGGGGGCGCAGGAACGCGTCAGCTCCGACTTTTATGACTGCCCTCCGCCCGTCAAGCAGTTTGTTGTGATCGATGAAACGCATTACGCCTTCACGACCGGCAATTGCCACGCGCTCAGGTTCGTTGAACAGGGGAAGGTCGTGCAGGGGGGAGATCATCCGAGGGGCCTGCATCTTGCCCGGTTGGGGCGCGGCCTCTGTCGCATCGCGCCCGAGAGCACTGACATCTCTCGGGTCGTTCCGCTCGGTCGCCATGGGGCTGACTATCCGTCTGCGGGGTCTCTGTCGCCGCTCTACCACGACCACCTCTCGCTGATCGATGATACGTGCGCCTACGTCAGCCGGCTTGGCGAGAATCTGTACGCGTGGGTCGTGCGCGGCGAAGTTCAACCGATTTTCCGCTACGTCACGAATCTGTTCCGCCGGGACGACGTCTGGTGCTACTGGGCATACGACGAGGGTCATTGGTTCCTGATGGAACTGCCTGTGCCGAAGAAGTGATCGGTTCGCCTCGTCTGCGCCTCGTCGCAGAGGAGGCTTTCATTTGGACGGCATTGACGAAAACGCGCCTTTTGGCTAGCGTTGATGGCAGACCGCACTCCAAGGAGTTCCCCCGGTGTCCGAAGTCATCGCATTTCCGCTTCCCGACAAAAGCTCCGCACCTCCCAATCCGCCGTCTGATGAAACGCCTCCGCGACCCGGTACGCGGTTCGGTCTCGCCCCGTTCGGTCTCCTGGCTCTTTTGGGCCTCTTCCGTAAGCTGTTCCTGAGCCTTCTTCTCATGGCCATCGGCGCCATGTTTCTGCTTCTTGCACTGGCGGCCGTCATTGCCCTGATCGTATTCCTCGCGTGGCTGCTCATCTTCTAGCCCGCGGGTTTTTTCTTGAAGAATATATATCTTTCCGCTACGCTGTCCGCACTATGAGCGACGAGAAAAAACCCCTCAAAATCACGAAGATCGTCATCGATCGCGAGCTGTGCATCGGCGCGGCCTCCTGCGTGGTGATCGCGCCCGGCACGTTCCAGATGGACGAGGAGAACAAGGCCTATCTGGTCGATATCGACGCGCACGATGCCGAAACGATCAAGATGGCGGCGGAATCCTGTCCGACCAAGGCGATTTTCCTGTACGACGAAGATGGCAACCAGGTCTATCCGTGACGTTCTCGTCATCGGCGGCGGCGCGGCCGGCACGACCGCGGCCGAGACCTACCGCGCCGGCGGGGGAACGGGCAGTGTGACGATTGTTTCCGACGAGCTGCACCCGCTCTATTCGCGCGTGCTTTTGCCGCATGCCGCCAAGGCCAAAATCGATCCCGAACGCGCATTTTTGAAGACGGAAGATTGGTATCGCGAAAAGGCGGTCGAATTGATGAAAGGCCGTTCGGTCGTGCGCGTCGATTACCGCGATAAAATCGCGACGCTGGCTGACGGAGAAGAGATCGGCTACGGCAAGCTGGTGATCGCGATCGGCGGCAAGCCTCGGCCCTGGCGCGTGCCCGGCGGAGATCACGCTCGCGTCTTTCGCTTGCAGACGTATGACGACGCGTTGGCCGTCCGCGGGCGGCTGGTGCCGGAAGCGGGCATGGCGATCGTCGGTTCCGGTTTCATCGCGCTCGAATTCGCCGCCATCGCCGCCGCCAAAGGTCTGAAGCGGACGTTCATCCTGAATCGCGGCCCGCATTTTTGGGCTTCGATGCTCGGACCGGAAACGGCCGCCGCGCTGCAGGCGGCGCTCGAAGCGCTCGGCGTCGCGGTCCGCAATCATGCCAAAGTGGCGCGCGTGGAGGGCGGAGCCGCCATCTCCGGCGTGACGCTTTCGACCGGCGAAACGCTGCCGTGCGACTGCGTCGGCCTCGGCATCGGCGTCGAACCGCCGATGGAACCGTTCGGCGACCTGCGCGGAGAGCAGGGGCTCCTGGCCGATGCTGCGCTCCGCGCCAAGCACGCGGACGTCTGGATCGCCGGGGACTGCGCCGAGTTCGTCGACGAGCGCCTGGGCGGACTGCGCCACGTCGCCGGCAACTGGACCAACGCCGTCGCCCAGGGCCGCCATGTCGGCAAGGCGCTGCTCGGCGAGAAGGCGCCATATCTGCAGCTCACCAACTATTCGACCAACGTCATTCCCGGCGCGCATCTCATTTTCCTCGGCGAGTGCCGGAATCTGCCGGGTTCTTCGGCCGAAACGCGCCTGCCCGGACCCGGCAAGCTCGTCGAGACGCGAAAACTGAACGGCCGGACGATCGGGGCGATCCTGCTCAATGCGCCGGAATTGCGTGCGGAAATTTCATCTGAGATTGGTTCCTGAAAACGTTTTTACGACAACGGTAGCCGGATTCCTTCCGCATGCGTGGTAGCATAAAGCGGTATGCGCGTTGCCTGCCTCATTCCGGCCCATAACGAAGCCGCCATTCTTGAAGCGAATGCCGGGCGCGTTTCGGAATGGGGGAGAGCCGCCTTCGGACCGGATTTCATGCTCGTGCTCTCGGAAAACGGCTCGACCGACAGCACGGCCTGGCTGGCGCGCGTCCTGGAGAAGACTTTGCCGAATTGCATCGCCCTGTCCGCCAGGCAGCCGGGCAAGGGAGGCGCCATCAAGCGCGCCGCCGCGTCCGTCGAGGCCGACGTCTATCTGATGCTCGACGCCGACCTTTCGGCCGATCTCGATTCCGCCGCCGCCTTGGTGCGCGCGGTGGCTGCCGGCGCCGACATCGCCGTCGGCTCGCGTCGCCTGCCGGGCGCCCGCGTCACCCGGCCGCTCCTGCGCCGCCTGCTGACCTGGATGTATGCGCTGACGGCCGAAGCCGCGCTTCGGACCGGCGTGCGCGACCTGCAATGCGGCTGCAAGGCCTTCTCCCGCCGCGTGCGCGACACGTTCCTGCCGCGGGTGCGCGACGAGGGGCTGTTCTTCGATACCGAACTCATTGCCCGCCTGCGCTCTGCCGGCGCGGAAATCACGGAACTGCCCGTCACCTGGAACGAACGCGGACGGGGAGCCGGCCAAAGCAAGGTGCGCCCCCTCCAAACCGGCTGGACGTTCCTGAGGAACGTCCTGACATTGCGCAAAGAGCTCCGGTAAGCTAGGGTAAAAACACGCCCGTCCGGACTGCATCCGGCAGCCGGTCGGCAGGGATCTTTTCACGCCAAGGAGGCATCATGCGCGCATGTGTCATTGTCGTTTTGATGGCCGGGTGCGCGGCGGTTCGGCCGCCCGTAACGGTTCGACCGGCATCTGCCGACCCGTCCGTGCTGGAAGGCTTTGCGGCGCTTACGCGCTTGCCTCAGAGACTGGAAGAAGCTTCGGAGTACGCCGAACGGCACCACCTGACGCCCGGGGAACGGATTTCGGCGGCCCGTCCGGCCTACGAAGGCTACCTGCGCGCGGAGGCTTACGCGCTTGCCGCCGAAGTGGCTTGGCGTTTCGGCTTCGACCTCGCGGCACGATCCGCTCCCGGCGCGCGGCAGCGTCAGCGGACGCTTCAAGCGGTCGAGCGGGCCCGCCAAACCCCCGGCGCAGCCTTTTGGCACATGGGAGGCGCTCTGAACGTGGACCAGGAAATCTCCGAACAGGACGTCAAACGGGAATTGGCCGTCGATGCGCTCATCAGCTGTTTCTTCCTGGAGAACCGGCAGGGAGAAGGGGAGGCCTTAGTGACCCTGGCGACCGAGTATTACCAAGCATCGTACGAGACGGGCGCACTCCTGCCGCTCCTGCCGGCCGGCTGTCCGGTCAAGACCGAGCTTCGAACGACGATCATCCGATACGCTTTCTGGAACGCGCCGGTCGAATACGTCATCCGGGAAGCCATCCGCGCCGGCTGGAATGCGGACCAGAAAGCCGACTTGGCTGCCGATTACTTCAAGCATGGCTTCTGCTCATCCGGCTTCCGGGTCGCATCCGCTCTCGGTACGAGTAAGGAAGACGTGACCCGCTTCATCGCCGAGAGCGCCTGCGAAACGGTCGTGAAGGGCGCGGGCTGGGTTCTCTCCGAGAACGACGCCCAAGCGTATTTCTTTGCGGCCGTCCGCAGCCTGAAGCTCAGCCTCGGCCTGGCGCTCTTACCGTTCTGCGGTTTCGACGAGAACGGCCAGCTCTACCTGTTCCAAGAAGCGCTGCGTCGGGGGGTCGGCATCAATTTGCTCAGCACGATCGCGTCCAATGATCCAAGCCTGCGGGAACCGTTCATCCGCTATGCCTTCGAGCAAGGCCGTTTCCGCTTCGTCGGCATGCATGCGCCCACCTTGGAATGGCAGCGCGCGGCCTTTGACAAGCTGATCGAGCTGCACCAGTACGCGTTCGCGGCCGAAGTGGCCGAATTCAGCCTCGGGGAAGCTTTCCGGAAGGAAGGCGTTCTCCTGGCGTTCGAGGCCGCCATGAACGCCCGGGATTCCTTCGCTGCGCGGTACCTCCTCGTCCGGTACGGGCCGGTGCGCGACCGGAGCGGAAAGAAGAAGCCCGGCATTCTCGACCAGCTGATGTACGACCGGCACCTCGTCCGCCGCGAATAACGAAGCCCGCCTTTCGTCAAGCGGGCTTTTCATTTACCCGGGCACGCTCAGCCGTGAAGAATGGCTGTCAAATCCTGGTCGCGGAGCTGACCGAGCGTGCGCAGCGCTTTGTCCTCTTCCAGCAGGCGGGCGATCTGCAACCCGCCGACGAAATGGGGGAGCAGGACGTAATCGGCTCCCTGTTCGTAGAGCGTGATCGCTTCGTTTTCCGTTTCTGCGGTCACGATGACTTTGGCTTTTCGGCTGCGCGCCTTCAATCGTGCCAGCAGGATGGCGGAATCGTGCGACGAGGGAACCGTCGAAATGACGACGCGCGCCTTGTCCAGGCTGGCCAAGCCCTGGATGTCCGGATCGGCGATGTCACCGTAGACGGCCCGCAGCCCGCGGCGGTGCAGTTTCGCGACGACGTCGGGATTGAAGTCCACCACCAGAAAATCCCGGTGCAGCCCTTCGATCGAACGGAGGATATTCTGGCCCATGCGATGGCAGCCGATCAGCACGATGTGGTTTTTGAGCGCCTTCGGAACGCTCCGGCTTTCCGCCCGCCCGCTCCTTTCGAAGCGTTTCAGCGCGGGCGCCAGCCGTTCGTAGAGCGCTTCGCTGTGCAGGATCATGTAGGACGAGACGGCGATGGTGATGAGCCCGACGGCCGTCACGAGAGAAACGACGTCCGCGCCGACGTGGCCCAGCCGGTGCCCCAGCGCCACGACGATCAGGCTGAACTCGGAAACTTGCGCCACCGTCACGCCCGCCATGAAGGCGGTGCGTGAGCGGTAGCCCAGCGCGCTCATGAGCAGCATGACGATGAGCGGATTGCCCACCAGCACGAAGGTTGAAAGGATGAGCGTCGGCAGCCAGAGCGCGCCGAGGCCGGGGAGCGCCAGCCTGGAACCGAGCACGATGAAAAACAGGACGGCGAAAAAATCGCGCAGCGCCTTCATCCGGCTCATGATCTGGAAATGCTCGACGCACTCCGAAAGCGCCACGCCGGCCATGAACGCGCCGATCTCGATCGTCAGGCCGACTCCCGGCAGGCTCGCCACGGCCGCCAGCCCGAGCCCCCAGCTCAGGCTGGCCATGAAGAGCGCTTCCTGCGAGCCGGCCAGCCGGCGCATCAGCTTCGGCATGACGTACCGTCCCGCGAAGAACGAGAACGCCAGGAGGAGCGTCCCTTTGGCGAAGGCGAAAGCGAGTTCCGTCGGCAGGCGATGGGGATCGAAATGCGAACCGGCCAATCCCGACAGGACGATCAGTACGCCGAGCGCCACGAAATCCTGGACCAAGAGGATGCCGATCACCAGCTTGCCGTACAGGCTTTCAA
Organism: uncultured Gammaproteobacteria bacterium; assembly: GCA_964532415.1. Taxonomy (GTDB): domain Bacteria; phylum Patescibacteriota; class Patescibacteriia; order SG8-24; family DYFX01; genus DYFX01. The sequence goes on along the minus strand of CAZHHN010000026.1, from coordinate 5,553 downwards.
GCGCTTTCTTCTCCGAGAGGAGCCTGACCACGATGATGGTGCTCGAAAAGGTCAGGGTCAGCCCGACGTAGACGGCGGAGAGCGTCGCGAGGCCCAGGAGCCGCGCCAGCACGAACCCGACCGCCGACGTGCAGAGCACCTGTCCGATGCCGATCAGGACTGCCGAACGGCCGACCTGCCGCAATTCCGAGAAATTCATCTCCATGCCCACCAGGAACAGCAGGAAGGCGATGCCGAAATCGGCGAGCGCGTCGATGACGCCCGGATGGCCGGGATGCAGCATTCCGAGCGGGCCGATCAGCACGCCGGCCGCGATGTAGCCGACCAACGCGGGCTGCCGCAGGGCGCGTGCCGCGATGCCGAGCGCCGTCGCCAGCGCGATGATCAGCGTGAGTTCGAGGAAAATCATGCGCGATGGGCGGTCGGTCCCCGCCGGCGTTCTTTTAGGTCTTTTTTCATGTCCGCCATCGTCAGTTCGCGCCCGACCATGAGCGTGTTGAGTCGCTCGAGTTCCCGATTGCGCGCTTCCAGCGCCGACGCCTGCCCGACCTCTTTGCTGACGTCGAGGAAGGTGCCGAGCGCCGCGACGATCATACCGTCCGTATCGCGGTACGGAACGAGCCTCATGTCGATGGTCCGGTCGGCGCCTTTCAGGCCGTTCAGGCCGTGGCGCATTTCGCCGGAACCGCCTTCGAACACGCGCGCCAGGAGATCGCGGAAGATCGGCTGGTCGGCTTCGACGACGCGCCCGAGCATCGGCGTGCCGAGCGCTTGCTCTTCCGAAGCGCTCTCGATCATCGCCATGCCGGCCGGATTGATGCGCAGCAGGTGCGACTCCCGGTCCAGGAGCTCGATGCCGACCGGCGCGATTTCGACGACGCTGCGGACATAGGCGGTTTGCGAGCGCAGCGATTTGGTCAGCCGCTCCTGGCCGGCTTCGGCCCGCAGGCGCTCGTCATGCGCGCTGCCGAGGAAGAGCGCGATCACCGCCGTCATGCCGATGAACACCTGCAGGGCGCCGAGCCCCTGGGAGAGCGTCTGCGCGGCGAACGGTCCGCGCCCGATCGCCGTGGCGAAAACGGCCAGTCCGGAAAAGGCCAAGAGCGCCAGCGTCGCGCCGCGCGATCCGAAACGCACGCCGGCCCAGATGAGCGGCACCATGAGCACGAACGAGACGACCGTGACGTTGAAGCTGAGCGGATCCGCCAGGCCCAGGATGCCGTAGGAAATGGCGGCGAACGCGGCGACAAGCAGCGAGGCCTCAAGCGTTCGGAGCGCCCGCGATCCGGACGGCTGGACGCGCCGGCTCAGCCACGCCAACAGCAGCGGCGTGAAGATCAGCGCGCCGAACAGGTCGCCGAGCCACCAGGTTTGCCAGACGGAAGCGGCGTGCGCGGCATCGGTCCGGCCGCCCAGCCAGAGGCTGAGTGTGCCGACGCTGGCGCCGATCAGCGTGGCCAGGCCCGCCCCGAAGCCGATCAGCGCCAGCACGCTGCGCGGCCCTTCCAGGGAGAGCCGGAACTTATCGTCATGGGCGAGGAGCCAAGTTGCCGCCGCCGCTTCGAGCGTATTGCCGAGCGCGATGCCGAGCGCGACCGGTACGGGCGCTCCGATCGACCAGTTCACCAGGAAAGCGCCGGCGAAAACCGCCGGCCACAGTCGCGAGCGCGAGAGCAGCATGGCGGCGACGGCGATGCCGGTCGGCGGCCACACCAGCGTGGCGAACCCGGCCACCGCTCCGAACCGCAGGCCGATCCTGGCGGTCGCGAAATACGCGATCAGGACCAATGCGCTCCTGATCGCGTATCCGGATTTCGTATGCTGTGGCGGAAGGATCCGCATGCCGTGGCATTCACCATGGAGTATAGCACGCCCTTCCGCCCGTTCCGCGGATTACGGCGCCGGGGCGATGAGGTAATCGTCGAACTGGACGTCCATGAAGTCGGTGCGCACTCCGCCGCGTCCGGCTCCCGTCAGCGCCGCGCCGCCGTAGGAACGCCCGTCGTCGGTCACCTGGGCCGCCAGCGTCCAGGTGCCCGTCTGCCCGATATCCGTGTAGAGCCTGATCGAAACGCGGTAGGCGTCGAGGTTCTTCACCACGGCCTTCAGGCCGATCTCCTGATTGCTCGACAGGAGGTTCGTGTTGTTCGTCAGGCTGTAGGTCCCGGGCAGCACGCGCTGATAGGCCAGCGTGTAGTATCTGCCCTGGTACTTCTTTTTGATGACCGCGTAGCCGTCGACGCGCAGCCCGGTGTAATAGAGGTTGTTCTCGTCCAGGTAGCGGTTCATGAGCAGGATGCCGTTCGAGGCGTTGCGGTTCGGGCTGAGGCTCGGGACGTACCGGTTGATCCGGAAGTACATCTGCTGGGAAATGTCCTGCCAGTTCGAGCGCAGCACCATCCGGAAAATGTTCTGCGGGTGCAGCCCGGCGTCGGTGTCGACCGGGTTGCTCAGGGCATAGAGCTTCTGCCATTTGGAGCCGATCGCCAGCTCGCCCTGGTTGGTCCGGCCGATACCGGTCACCAAATCCATGAAGCCGCCGGAACTCACCCACCAGTACGGGCTGCTCGAGTTCTCGGGTTTTCCGATTTCTTCGAGTCGTCCGTCGACGCTGAAAGGGTACTTGAACGGCAGGCTGACGATCGCCGCGGTGGCGGCGCTCACGGTGTTCACGACGTTCTCGCTTAGGATGGTTGCGCGTTCACGGATGTAAAAACCGCCGATAATGAGGGTGCCCACGGCGGTCGCGATCAGGATGCGCTTGTTGATGAAACGTTGCATGGAAAAAAGTTAGGACTTTCATCCTAACAGACAAAAGAAGCGGAGGGAAATCGCCTGCGCCGCCAGGTCAGGAGTAACCCAATTTAACGCTTTGCAACGGTACCGATGCTCTTCAGCCCCGTAATCTCGCCGTTTCCATTCCGGAAGACACAGGCTTCGATAACCGGCCCAGGAATCAACATCCAGGTGTATGACTGCAAAAGCACTCTGGCAGTTTCACCGCTGCAACGATTAGCATAGTTATTGTCTTGATCTCGAAGGATCTTGGCGGTCAGTAAGAACGGACCGAAAGGTTCTACGGCGCTCTGATAATTCTCCCGAAGCTCAGACGGAGGTATGATCAAAGGTGGCGCGACGAAACCAAGAATCGTTACCACCAAAATTCCCATCGCGATGAAAATGGCTTTCTTCATTTCCTGACACTTACTATATCCCATTCTCCATGTTCAAGAAAACGGCGTTGTTCTTGCTTCTGACGTTGTTCGGGCTGTCGCCAGCGATGATAACCCTGGCCTCCGGAACCTCCAACTACACGGTGACGGACGACGGTACTCTGACGACGACCGGTTCGGCGACGGGAGGGGGATTCGACAACGGCACGACGGCCGGTACGGCGGTTTCCGGAAGCGGAGCCACCGCAAGTATCTCGCTCGGAACCACCGGATCCGGCGGCGTCTTTTCGCATGGACCCGTGCCGATCGCGTTCGGCTCAGCCATGCTTCGGAACGGCGACGACACGGAGATCTACGTCCTGCCGGGTTCGGATCCCGAGGATGTCGAACCGAGCAGGGGATTCTTCAATTACAACCTCATCACCGATTCGTGGTCGGTGCTCGCCTCGGTGCCGGCCCCGGTCTTCCTCGGCGCCACGCTGATCCGGTACGCCAACGAGAACGAGATCTATCTTCTGCGCGCGAACAACAGCACTGATTTCTGGAAGTACACGATCACCACGGACACCTGGACGGCGCTCGCGTCCCTGCCGGAAGCGGCGGCGAACGGCGCCTCTCTCCTCCGCGACGGAAGTGACGATGGCATCTACGCACTCACGGGCGCAGGAACGACCGGCTTCTATCGGTATTCGATTTCTGGGAACGTCTGGACCGCGCTCGCTTCGACGCCGGCCGCGGTCGGCTATGGCGGCATGATGCGCCGTGACCCGGGCGCGGACGCCATCTACGCCCTCCAGGGCAATGGAGGCACGGGCTGGTACCGCTATTCGGTGTCCGGCAATGCTTGGACGTCGCTGGCACCCGTCCCGGGTCCCGTGCTGTTCGGTTCCGCGGTGGTCCATGATTCGGGAACGGACACCTACAACATCCTTGAGGGCGATTTTTTGACCGGTTTCTTCCGCTACTCCGTCACCGCCAATGCTTGGACGCCGCTTTCGGATGCACCGTACAACGCGTATTTCGGATCGCTCATGCTCCATCGGACCGGAGAAGACGCGGTCTATGCGCTCAAGGGCTGGGACGAAGACACCGACGCGGCCAGCAAGGGCTTCTACCGCTACTCGCTTGCGGCGAATTCCTGGACGCCGCTGACCGACACGCCCGTCGCCGCGTATTTCGGCTCCGTCATGATCAGGAACGCCGGCGACGACATCTACGTCCTGCCGGGCAACAAGAGCGACGCCTTGCTGCACTATTCCATCTCCGGAAACACCTGGATCGGCAGCGGCACGTATCCGGCATCCGGCACGTTCACTTCGGCGGTCATCGATCTTCATGACGCGCCCACCTCGCTCGGTTCGATCAATTGGACTTCGATCATGCCTGGAGCCACCATGCTGTCGTTCGCCACGCGGACCGGCGGAACCCCGACGCCTGACGGCACTTGGTCCGCCTTCAGCCCCGGGCTTACGGTCACTGGCCCGATCACTTCACCCGCGGCGCGCTACCTCCAATACCGCGCGACCTTGGGCACGACGGACTCCTCCAAGACGCCCGTCTTGAACGACGTTGTCATCGCCTATTCCGTGTCGTCGCCGGCGAACCCTCCGGAGACCACCCTCGACTCGGCGCCTGTCGATCCTACGACCTCCACGACCGCGACCTTCACCTTCCATTCGAGCCAGGCCGGAAGCACTTTCGAGTGTTCGCTGGACGCCGATGCGTTCCGGGTCTGCGCGAGTTCCGCCATCTACACCGGATTGACTCCCGGATTGCATTATTTCCGCGTGAGGGCCAAGAACGCCGACGGCGAGCTGGACGCGTCGCCCTCGTCGTACGCTTGGAGCGTCGTTCCTGCGTCGCAGGACCAGGATGGCGACACGGTCATCGACAGCGAGGATGACTGCCCGACATCCGCCGGCACGCCGGAGTTCAACGGCTGTGACGCGAAGGCAGACATCAGCGCGTCGGGAATGCCCCACGGCAAAGGCGGGAAGGGAGCCGCTGAGAAAATCGGCGGCGCATCGATCCGCCTGTTCGACCGATCGGGCGGCTGCGCGAAAGCCGGCGGTTCGCCTGCCCAGATGGCGAAGATCTACCAGACCTGCCCCTCGGCCACGGAAGCCGTCACGGATGCGGATGGAAACGCTTCCTTCGGCATCAGGTCCGGGAACGCATGGCTGATCATCGGCTTCGATCCTGGCACGGGCGCGTATGCCAAGCGGGATCTCGATGCGAGTTCCGGCCGGAACGTGACGGTCAGCCTGCAATTCAAGAGCTAGCCGCACCGTCTGAAAGACCGCCTTACCGAAGGCGGTTTTTTGATGGGTAAGTACTAACTCTGCCACCAACCAAGTGGCAGTTTTTGTTTTCGTACAGC
>CAZHHN010000025.1:0-16223 GCA_964532415.1 uncultured Gammaproteobacteria bacterium | reverse complement strand
AGATCGTCTCCGAGCACGTCTATCAGACCTGGTCGCTCAAGTTCGGCCACCTCTTTGAGGCGTCGATCGGCGCCGAAGCGGTCTATGAACTGCTCAAGGCCGTCGATCTCAAAAAGACGGTCAAAGAGCTCGAAGGCGAGCTGAAAGAAGCCTTCGGCGCCAAGAAGGATAAGCTGGTGCGCCGCATCAAGCTGCTGCGCAGCCTCGACCGCAACAAGATCCGGCCCGAGTGGATGATCATGACCGCCATCCCGATCATCCCGCCGGACCTGCGCCCGATGGTTTCGCTCGACGGCGGCCGCTTCGCGACGTCCGACCTGAACGATCTCTACCGCCGCGTCATCAACCGCAACAACCGCCTCAAGCGCCTCCAGGAATTGAACGCCCCGGAAGTCATTTCGCGCAACGAGAAGCGCATGCTGCAGGAAGCGGTCGACGCGCTGATCGACAACAGTGCCCGTCAGTCCAAGACGGTCATCGCCACGACCGGCCGCAAGCGCCAGCTCAAGTCGCTGGCCGACCAGCTCAAAGGCAAGCAGGGCCGCTTCCGCCAGAACCTGCTGGGCAAGCGCATCGACTACTCCGGTCGCTCGGTCATCGTGGTCGGTCCGCGCCTCAAGCTCTCGCAGTGCGGCTTGCCGAAGCGCATGGCGCTCGAGCTCTTCAAGCCATTCGTCATCGCCCAGCTGATCCGGCTCGAGCTTTGCCACAACATCCGCTCGGCCAACCGTTTCATCGAATCGGGCCGTTCGGAAATCTGGGACATCCTCGAAGAGATCACCCGTAAGAGCTACGTGCTGCTCAACCGCGCTCCGACGCTGCACCGCCTCTCGATCCAGGCTTTCCAGCCGACGCTGATCGAAGGCAAGGCCATCCAGCTGCATCCGATGGTCTGCCCGGCCTTCAACGCCGACTTCGATGGCGACCAGATGGCCGTCCACGTCCCGCTGACGGAGGAGGCCAAGCGCGAAGCCGGCGAACTTATGCTCTCGTCCAAGAACCTGCTCAAGCCCGCCACCGGTTCGCCGCCGGCCATGTTGAACCGCGATATCGTCTGGGGCATCCACTACCTTTCGCGCCTCATTCCGCGCGCGGACGGCACGACCAAAGCCTATGCCAGTGCATCCGAAGTTCGCCTGGCCTACCAGTCCGGCGCCATCACGCTGACCGAAAAGGTGCTTTGCCGCGTCGAGAAGGGCGAAAAGGCGGCGGAAACTTCGCAGGGCCGCATCCTCCTGAATGCCGTCCTGCCGGAAGGCCTGCCGCGCATCTCGGAAGCGCTCGATACCAAGAAGTCGGCCGACCTCGTCCGCCTGTGCCTCGAACTGCATGGCGTCGAACGCGCCGCGCAGCTGCTCGACGATCTCAAGGAGCTCGGCTTCCACTACTCCTCGAAGTCCGGCTTCTCGTGGGGCATGGACGATCTGCCGGTCCTCCAGGGCAAGAAGGAGCTGCTGACCGAGGGCGACAAGCGCGTCAGCGAAATCGAAGAGCAGTTCAACGAAGGTCTGCTCACCCAGCACGAGCGTTACCTTCAGATCGTGAAGGTCTGGACCGAAATCAAGGATCGCATCACCAAGCTCGCCAAGGAGCAGCTGCCGAAGGAAGGCTCGGTCGCCTCGATGATCGAATCGGGCGCCCGCGGCTCGTGGTCACAGCTCACCCAGATGATCGGCATCAAGGGGCAGGTCACCAACCCGCGCGGCGACATCATCGAGCTGCCGGTCAAGAAGGGCTTTAAGGAAGGCTTCGACGTGCTCGAGTTCTACATCTCGACGCACGGCGCGCGTAAGGGCCTGACCGACACCGCGCTCCGTACCGCCAACGCCGGCTACCTGACGCGCCGCTTGGTCGACGTGGCCCAGGACGTCGTCATTCGCTCGGAGGATTGCGGCACCGGAGAGGGTATGGAGATCACCACCGCCGAATCGAAAGAGATGAACGAAACGCTCTCGGCCCGCACGGTCGGCCGCTGCGCGCTCGAGGCGGTCAAGCATCCCGGCACCGGCAAGGTGATCGTCAAGGCGGGGGAGATCATCACCGAAGCCAACGCCCGCGAGATCGCCAAGCTCGAAATCGTTTCCATCCATGTGCGTTCGGTCCTGACCTGCAGGGAACGCAAGGGCGTCTGCCAGAAGTGCTACGGCTACGACCTCGGCTACAATAAGCCCGTGCGTGTCGGCACGGCTGTCGGCATCATCGCCGCGCAGTCGATCGGCGAGCCCGGCACGCAGCTAACCATGCGTACCTTCCACACTGGCGGCGTGGCCGGCACCGACATCACCCAGGGCCTCCCGCGCGTCGAAGAGCTCTTCGAAGCCCGGCCGCCCAAGCGCAAGGCCTTCGTGGCCGACGTGGCTGGCCTCGTGAAGATCCAGGAGGTCGAGCGCCGCGTGATCGAAACCGCTTCAGGAGAACGCATCGTCGACAGCCTTTCCGGCTCCAAGATCGTGCGCATCAGCCATACCGAAGCGACCGAAGTCGCCTTCAAGATCGCCAAGGGCGACGAGGTGCTGGTCAAGGACGGCGAGGCGGTCGCGCAGGGCCAGGCGATCGTCGTCCGCAAGGATGGCACGAAGGAATTCGCCGCTTTCTCCGGCAAAGCCAGTCTCGCAAAGACGAGCGTCACGATCGCCGGCGATGCCGCCAAGGAGACCGAATACGTCATTCCGCCGGGGTATGTTCTCTTCGTGAAGGACGGCCAGGAAGTCACTCCGGGCGATGCCCTGACCGAAGGCGACCTGGATCTCCAGGAGCTCTACAAGTACAAGGGTCGCGGCGCCGTCCAGACCTACCTGACGCACGAGACGCAGAAGATCTACTCGTCGCAGGGTCAAAAGCTGAACGACAAGCACATCGAGGTGATCATCAAGCAGATGTTCAGCCGCGTCTACGTGAAGGATGCCGGCGACACCGAGTTGCTTCCCGGCGAAACGGTCGAGTTGGCCGTCTTCGAGGAAGAGAACGCCCGCGTCAAAGAGCTGAAGAAGACCCCGGCCGAAGCCGATGAGCTGTTCCTGGGCATCACCAAGGTTTCGCTCTCGACCGAGAGCTTCCTCTCGGCTGCCTCCTTCCAGGAGACCGCCAAGGTGCTCATCAACGCCGCCGTTTCGGGCAAGGTCGACCGGCTCGAAGGGTTGAAAGAGAACGTCATTATCGGACGCCTGATTCCCGCCGGCACGGGCTATCACCAGCCCGGTGAAGCGGTCATCGGCGTCGATGAGATCATCTCTCCGGCCTCCGCCTGACGTGAACGACAAAAACGCCCTCTCAAGGGGCGTTTTTGTCTTCAGACAGTCCGGTTTCCGGCTGGCTGCCGCTTGCCGGGGCGCGCAATTCCGTGATGCAATACGGACAGATTTTATGCCCCGCTTACAACGGCGGACAACTCGTGCGCGGAAGGCGCTTCGTGTCGTGCTATGCGCCACCCTGGTGCTTATGGGCTTTTTACCGGGCACATGGTTGCCGCGCGTGGCGCGGGCGGCCAGCACCGGCGCCTTGGCTGCCGGAGCCAACGCGGCGGTCACGACCGGCGCCGGCGATAACGACGGTTTCGAGGTCACTCCGGGAAACGCCGACGGCACGGTCAACCTCATGACGGCCTCAAGCGCCAATACCGGCAGCGGCAACGCCACCGATGGTTGCACGACCTTCAACCAATCGGAAGATGATGCTCACGATTATTCCAATTTCGGCTTCTCCATTCCCACCGGTGCCTCCATCGATGGGATCCAGGTCGGCACCAACGGGAGCTGGAGCACGAACACCGGTACCAATCAGTTCTGCATCGAACTCTCCTGGAACGGCGGCACTTCCTGGACATCGACGCATAACACGACCGGCGACTTGGGCGTCACCGCCAGCTCCGTCACGCTGGGTGGGTCCGCGAACACGTGGGGGAGGACCTGGTCGGCCAGCGAATTCAGCAACGCCAATTTCCGGCTTCGGGTCATGATCGACCCCAGCAGTTCGAACACGACCACGGGCCTGCTTGACCAGCTGACGGTGAACGTCACCTACACCCCGGACACGACCGCTCCGACGCCAAACCCGATGATCTTTTCCCCCGGAGGTTACAGCGTTTCCTCGATCTCTTTCAGTCCCTTCACGATGGACGCGTCGGCGACGAACGCCTTCGATCCGACCGTGACGCACGACGACGAGATTAACGGCCCGATCTCGCTGCCATTCACGTTCACGTACTTCGGCATCAATTACACGTCCATCTGGATCGATACCAACGTGTTCATCGCCTTCCAGAACGACACGGCTGACGCGCTGGGGAACGCGGGAACGGCCATGCCGAGCTCGACCGCGCCGAACAATTATATCGTGTTTTCCGACGGCGACATGTTCGAAAGCGTCGTGGCCGGAGCCAAGGTCCGCTATGAAACGTTCGGGACCTCCCCGAACCGCACGTTCGTCGTCGATTTCCTGAACATCTCACACTGCTGCGACGACAACGCCCGCATCACCACGCAGTTCCAATTGCATGAAGGGTCGAACACCGTCGATATCCACACGACGACCACGGCGCTGACCGACCCGAGCTCGCCGAAAACCGAAGGCATGGAAGACTCGACCGGCACGACCTCGGCTACGGTTTCCGGCCGGAACGGCACGCTGAGCAGCCTCTCGCTCACCAACGACGCGCAGCGCTTCACGCCGACGACCGGCGGCGCGCCTTCAAACGACAGCGCGAGCCAGATCAGCATGACGGCCGCCACGGCCACCGATGCGACCGGCCCGGTGTCCTATTTATTCCAAAGCGATACCGCCAGCTGCGGCGCGAATGCCGGCACGGGCGGCGCGAACAGCTCTTTCCAGGCGGGCTTGTCGTACACGAACAGCGGTCTTCAGGCCAACAAATGCTATGGATACTCCGTTCAGGCCCGCGATGCCGCGGGCACGCCGAACCTCGGTACCGCCTCCGCGACTTCGACCACCTACACTTCGGCGGCCACGCCGGGAACCCCGACGCTCTCCGGAGCCACCAGCAGCACGCTGAACCTGACAAACGCCGCGAATGGAAATTCTTCTTCCAATCCGACCACGAATTTCGCTGTGCAGGTCACCACGACCTCACCGACCGATGCGACATGGTTGAACAAATGGGTCGACGCTTCCGGCAACCCATCCGCCTCGGCGGTGTGGCAATCGGACGCGGCCCTGGATGCCATCACCCTGCACAGTCTCCAGGCTTCGACCACCTACGGCGTGAAAGTAAAGGCCCGCAACCAGGATGCGGAGGAGACCTCGCTGAGCGCGGAAGGGCAGGGGACGACGCTCAGCTCGGTTTCGATCACGCTTACCACGAGCGGGACCGTCACCTACGGCACCGTCGCGGCAGGCTCAACAACGAGCACGATCACGCTTTCCCAGACGCAGACGGCCAAGAACGACGGGGGAGTTGCGGAGGATTTCACGATCAAGGGCCAAAATACGGCCTGTCCGTGGACGCTGGCGGCCACGACCGGCACCGACCAGTATGTCCATGAATTTTCAACCAACGGCGGTTCAAGCTGGACGGCTCTTACCACCAGCTTTCAGTCGTTCGTGTCGAATATCGCTGCGAACGGCACGCAAACGGTCGATTTCCGGATCAAGGTGCCGACCAGCACGGGTTGCTTCAGCCAGCAATCGCCGAATATTACGATTATGGCTGCCGCGCACTGACCACCCGACCGGAATTTGTGGTATAATGAGACATAAGCCTGTGCATAAGTTCCGTCTATGATGCGCGTCAATGCAAAAAAATCCGGTGTGCTTACTCCGGCCAATGCCGGGGTGGTTGCGGGCGTCTTGGCTCTGTTCGCGGCAGGCGGTATTGCCTGGGCCGCTACGAGCGCTACGGTGGCCGCCACCGTCACCGTGCAGAACATTTCGATCGGCGTGAGCAGCGGAACGGTCGCCTACGGGATTCTCGCCAACAACACCAGCAAGAGCACGATCTCGGGCGATCTGGGCGACACGCAGTCGGCGACAAATACCGGTAACGTCGCGGAGGATTTCAGTATCAAAGGGCAAAACAGCACGGCATGGACGCTGGCCGGCTCGACCGGCAGCGACCAATACGTGCACAAGTTCTGCTCGGCTTCCTGCGGATCGCCGCCGACCAACTTCACCGCCCTCACGACCAGTTTCCAGGCGCTCGCCTCCAACGTGGCCGTCAACGGCTCGCAGAATTTCGATCTGCAGATCACCACGCCGAACCCCTCGACCGCCTTCACCCAACAATCCGTCGACGTGACGGTGCTCGCCGCCGCCCACTGATGCGCCTTTGGGGCGCCCAGCCGGAGAACGTATGAAAGCGATCCTGCGGACGTGCCTGGCGCTCGTGTTTCTTATTCCAGCCGCCGCGCTCGCCAATTTGGGCGTCGGCGTGGGCACCGGTAAAATCGTGATGGACGCCCCGCTCAGGCCGGGCGGCGTCTACGTGCTGGCACCGGTCATGGTCCTGAATACCGGCGATCAGGTTTCGGGCTATGCCGTCGCCGTTGCGTACAACGAGATCCAGCCCGAGCTGAAACCGAACGCTTCATGGTTCCGTTTTTCTCCGGACCGGTTCGATCTGGCGCCCGGCAAGGCCCGGCCGGTCACGACGACCCTCAGCCTGCCCGTCAACGCGCCGCCCGGAAAATATTTCGCTTATCTCGAGGCGCATCCGGTCCTTCCGGAACAAGCGGGCCTTTCGCATGTCGGCATCGCCGCCGCCGCCAAGCTCTACTTCACGATCGCTCCGGCCAATATCGTGCAGGGAATGTATTATCGGATCCTCTCGATCTTGGCGACCTATGCGCCATGGACATATGTCGGGCTGATTATCCTTGCCGTCGTGGTCGTCTTCTCGATTCTCCGGCGCTTCGTCAGCCTCAACATCAGCTTTCGGAAGCGTTCGTCGAAACCGTAATTGTCGTCCGATGCGTGCTGGCAACCGGGTCACGTTGCTGCTTCTCGGCTTCTCACTGCTGATCGCCCGGGACGCTTTTCGTCTTCCGTCGGCACAGGCCGCCACCAGCGCGATTATCGCGGCGACGGCGCAGTCGGCGATCTGCGGCAACGCGATCAAGGAACACGGCGAAGAATGCGATGGCACCAGCTTTCTCGGCGCGACCTGTGACACGCTCGGCTATGAAGGCGGAGGCAGCATCGCCTGTCAGCCCGCCTGCGGGTACGATCCATCTCACTGTCTGACGGCGGCGGACCGGGTCGAGCGCGATATTTTTCCGACCGGCGCTGCGCACACACACGTGCTGTCGAACGGCGACGGAACCTCCTTCACGGTCGATGCTCCCATTGGATCGTTCGCACAAGACATGGACGCGTTCCTGTTTTCTTATCTGAACAGCGTATTGGACGGCTCATTCGCTCCGCCATCCGGCTTCGGAACGTTGGCGCGTGCCTACCGACTCGTGATGCTGGACGGGGATGGGAGTCCGATCTCCGCGCTCGCTCAGCCGCTGACGTTGGCGATCAGCTATGACGATGCGGAATTGGGTGATCTGACCGAGGCGGGTCTGCGGCCCTATCGTTTCGGTGACGATCACCTCTGGCACGAGATCGCCGGCGCGACGGTGCAGACGACGTCCAACATCGTGTCGTTTCCTGCTTCGCAGCCGGGCGTTTACCGGTTGATGGCCGCGCACCCCGTTGCGGTTGCGGGCGGCAATACCGGCAACGGCTTTCCTTTGCCGACCCCGGCCCGCGTCGTTTTTTCCGGCCGCGCCTATCCCGGGAGCTTCGTGACGCTGTTGCGCGACGGTCAGGTCGTCGACCGCGGCACGGCCGGATCCGACGGATTCTTTGTGGTGTCGGCCGGCGATTTGGGCGGAGGGCTCTACACCTTCGGCATCTATGCGCAGGATGCCTTCGGCCTGTATTCTCCGCTCCTGCCGTTCATGTTGCAGGTCGCTCCGCGCCGGTCGTATGCGATTTCGAATGCCAATCCCGCCCCGACGATCACGGCCTATCCCGCCGTGGCGGTGTCGGGAGACTCTGTGCAGGTGGTCGGACATGCCCAGCCGTCGGCCGACGTGACGATCACGGTCGGCGCGCAGGGCGGGCGGCTGTTGAAAACGCGATCCGATGCCCAGGGTGCCTATGCCGTTTCCCTGCCGACGGGTGGCCTGCCGATCGGCAGCGTACCGCTTCATGCGCAGTCCGGGTTCAATGGGATAGTCGGCCCGGTCAGTCGGGTCTTCGATCTCGCGCTTGTCCAAAGCGTCGTCCCTTCCATTCCGCCCGTGCCCAACATGCCGCCCTTCATCCCGGGCGATCTCAACCGCGACCGTCGCGTCGATCTTGTCGATTTCTCGATCGCCGCCTACTGGTATGGAAGGCCGGGAGTGCCGCCTTCGGCCGATGTCGACGGCGACGGAACCGTCACGCTGGTGGATTTCAGTATCATGGCTTCGCATTGGACCGGTTAAACGCTTATGCAGCTTTCCATGTTCAAAATTTTACGGATCGCGGCAGGTACGGCCTCAGTCCTCTCGCTGGCGTTTTTTGGAGCCACCGCTCAAGCCGCGACGATGTCGGTCGCTTCCGGTGTTGTTGTGATCAAGCCCGGTGACGTCGTGACCGTCACGGCGCTCTTATCGGCCGACGGGCAGGTCATCAACGCCGTCGAAGGGACCCTGATCTACTCGTCGGATCTGCTGCGTCTTGAATCCCTGCGCGATGGGGCCTCGTGCGTGACGTTTTGGATCACGCGTCCAAAGGCCGGAACGCCCGGGAAAGTCCCTTTTGCCGGCATCACGCCCGGCGGCTATACGGGATCGGCAGGGATGCTCTTTTCGGCGACGTTCCGAGCCGTAACCGCAGGTCAGGCGCATCTTGCCCTGTCCGGCGCCCGTGCGCTGCTTGACGATGGGCATGGCACGGCTGCCGCGCTCGCCCTGCGTCCGCTGGACGTGACGATCCATGCCGCAGAAACGCCTCCGGTGACGCGCGTCATCGTCGAAGACCGGACGCCGCCCGAGACGTTTACCCCCAGGGTTGTCCAGGAACCGTCTGTATTCGATGGAAAGTGGTTCATTGCCTTCGGCGCGCAGGACAAGGAGTCGGGTATCGATCATTACGAAGTGCGCGAAATCCCGCCGGGCCTCCTGCCGGGACAACCGGCATGGTCGTCGGCCACGAGCCCGTATCCGCTGAAAGACCAGGCTTTGCAAAGCGAGATTGAAGTCAGGGCCGTCGATCGTGAAGGCAACGTCCGCACGGAAAAGATCCTGCCCCAGCAGCCGCTGCCGTGGTATCTGCAGAAGCCGTTTCAAATCTCCGCATTGATTCTTGCGCTGCTGGCGGTCGCGCTGCTGTTCCTGTTCATGCGCCGCCGCTCTGTGCGCGATGTTCCGCGGTGACGAGGCGAGACCGCTGATGGGCGGTCTTTTTGACACTCCGGGCCCATTTTTGGGATACTCCAGCCATTCAATCGCCATCCATGGGTCGTCATTGGCAAAATATCAAGCTCGGCAAAGGGAAGCTCGACGTCCAGCGCGCCGCCAAATTCACGCAGCTCGGGCGCGCCATCACCATGGCCGCGAAGGAAAAAGGCGGCGATCCGGGCATGAATCCGAAGCTGTACACCGCGATCGAGAAGGCCAAGGAAGCCTTCATGCCCAAGGACAATATCGAACGGGCCATCAAGCGCGGGACGGGGGAGCTGGAATCCGAGCAGCTGGTCGAGCTGCTGTACGAAGGCTACGGGCCGGGCGGCGCCGCGGTGTTGGTCGAGTGCGTCACCGATAACCGCAACCGCACGGCTACCAACGTCAAGACGGTCTTCAGCCGCCACAGCGGGAATCTCGGTGCGGCCAATTCGGTGGCATGGATGTTCGAGCGCAAAGGCTTGATCGTTCTTGCCGCCGAAGCGCTTGCGCACAAAGATCCGGATGAAACCGAGTTGCAGCTGATCGAAGCCGGCGCGGAAGATATCCGTCGCGGCGCGGAAGGGTGGGAAGTCGTCACGGCCTTCACCGATCTTTCCGAGACGCGTGCCCGCATCGTACAGCTCGGCTTCAAACCCGCCTCCGCCGAACCGGCCTACCTGGCCAAGGAGCCGTTTGCCATTCCGGAAGAACAGAAACCGGCGCTCTTGGAGCTGCTCGATGCCCTCCAAGAGGACGAGGACGTGAAAGACGTGTACGTCAATGCCGACCTATGATCGTGCTTGGTATCGATCCCGGCACCGCCCGTCTCGGCTATGGGCTGCTTCGGAAGAAGGGGTCGAAGCTGGAACATGTGGCACATGGATGTCTCGAAACCCTGAAGGGCCTGCCGCAACCGGAACGCCTTTCGATCCTGTATACCGAACTTGGCAAGCTTGCCGGGCACCATCGCCCGGCGTTGGTGGGCGTCGAAAAGCTTTTTTTCCAGAATAACGCGAAGACGGCCATGGCCGTCAGCGAGGCACGCGGCGTTGTTCTGCTCGCGATGCGCGAGCGGGCCATGCCGATCTCGGAATTCACGCCGATGCAGGTCAAGCTGGCCGTGACGGGCTATGGCGCGGCCGACAAGCGGCAGGTGCAGGAAATGATGCGGCGCCTCCTTGGTTTGCGGGCGATTCCGAAGCCCGACGACGCCGCCGATGCCCTGGCGATCGCCTATTGCGCGGCCGTTTCCGCCGGTCCCGCTGTGCTACAATAACCGGGCATGACCGAGTTCAAAGGAGGTATCGCGTCCCTGCGCACCAATCTTGCCGTCCTGGCCGTCAGCGCGTCCAGCGTGCTGACCGGCGTTCTGATCGTCTGTTACGGCGGCGCGCGCCTTCTTCCGCTCCATCCGATCCTACAAACGTGGTACTGGCTGCCGCTGGTGGCGGCGCTCGGCGTGGGCGGGGTGCTGCTGTTCATCGCGAAGGGCGTCATCCGTCCGCATTGGCTGCGTTGGCTGTTGGGTGCATCGGCGCTTCTTCCTTCCCTGGTCGGAGGACTCATCGCCAGCCCGTATCTGACCGCGCCGATCCTGGCCTTTGCCGTGCCGGCTTTTTTTTGCGCGGGGCTCAGCATCGCGATCAATGAACCGGACGGAGAGAAAACGAACCGGCACCTGGTGCGGTTCTTCGCGTCTTCCGTTTGTCTTTTGCTACTGCCGGTCACGCTCCTGATCGGATCATATCCTTCAAAATTGCCTGATCAGGCGCTGCTGTCGGGACTTTTCCTGATCGGCGCCGCCGCCGCTTGGCTGCATGTGCGGCATCCGTCCTTATTGCCGGATCGCCTGGCCGGATTCCTGCTCGGTGCCGCCTTCGTGGTTCGCGGTTTCGCCTCCGTGGGCCGCATGGAGACTGTGGAGTCGACGCTCTGGTTCCCGACGGGCCTTATCCTGCTCTGCCTGCCGTTTTTACGGAACTACCGCCTCGGCACGCCCGATCCTGTCGAAACGATGAACGAGGAGAATCGGATCGTCCGGCAGTTCGAGGCGCTTTCCGAACTGGTGGCTTGGGCAACGTTCGTCTTCAGCTTCCTGTATGTTTTCCTGCGCGGCGCCGCCATCGGCACGAGCGGCTACCTGTTCGCAATTTTCGGAGTGGCGTACCTGGCCTTCATCGTCCAATATCGGCTACTGCCGCCTCAGCGCTCGACCTTCGCCTCGCTGAATCGCCGCTCAACGGCGTATATCGCTCTGCTCGCCGTCGCCTGCCACGTGACGGGCGGCCTGCTCAGCCCGTATGCCTGGTTTTTCACGTTCCTGCTTCTGACCGGATCGGTCGTGCCGAACCCGCGCACGATTCTGAAGCGGCTTGCGCTCGTGCTCGCCTATTATGCGCTGGAAATCGCGTATACGTACCGTCTGGGTGCGCTTAACCATGCGGTATTCGTCGAAGGCATGTTGCTGCCGGTATTTATCATCGGACTCACCGGCCTGTACGCCTATCATCTGGCGGCTCGGCGGCGGCAGATCGACAGCGACCTGATGCAGGCCTATGAATCCTACAAACAGGCGCTGGTGCGCGAAACGGCCGCCCGCGAACTCGTCGCCCGTCAGGCCGCCGAGATCGGCCTCGCCCGCAAGCGCGACGAAGCACTGCTCTCCTCCCTGGCCGACGGGGTCTTCGCGCTGGATGCCAAGGGCGCCATCACGATGATCAATCCCGTCGCCGAGACGTTCATGGGCGTTCCGCAGTCCGAAGCGATCGGTATGCGTCTGCGCGACTTGCTGATGCTCAGGCGTGAAAATGAAGCCGCTTTCCGGCTCGGACCGTATATCGACACCGCGCTCAAGGGTGGGGCGGTACCTCTGCCGGAAGGGCTCTACCAGGAAAAGCCGGACGGACAAAAAGTCTTTTATACCGGCGCGGCGCTGCCGGTGCTCGATGACGGGAAACGTCCGAACGGGGCGGTACTCGTCCTTCAGGACGTGACATATCTGCGCGAAGTTGATCAGATGAAGACGAGTTTTCTTTCGGTCGCCGCTCATCAGCTGCGCACGCCGCTCTCGACGATCCGCTGGTATCTGGAGTTGCTCAACGATCCATCCGAAGGCCGTCTCAGCCGTGACCAAAAAACCTTTGCGGAAAACGCCTATGTTTCGTTGTTGCGCATGGTTGAATTGATTAATGACCTGTTGGCCATCACGCGCTTGGAAGCCGGACGCGTGCCGTTCAAGCCCGAACCCACGAGCCTCAAAGTTCTGACCGCCGACGTGCTTGAGGGGGAGAAGCGCAGGCTGGTCGAACAAGAACTCAAGGTCTCGGTCGATATTCCCGATGACGTGCCGAACGTTCCGCTCGATCCCACCCTGGCCAGGGAAGTCTTCGTCAACCTGGTTCAGAATGCCATTCGGTACACGCCCAAGGGCGGAACCATCTCGATTCGGGTGCGCGATGCGGGAGACGAGCTGGACTGGTCGATCGCCGACAGCGGCATCGGCATTCCCAAGGACCAGGAAAGCAAGATTTTTGCCAAGTTCTTCCGCGCGTCCAACGCGGTCGACTTCAACTCCGAAGGCAGCGGCCTCGGTCTCTACTTGGCACGTTTTATCGTCAGCAATTGGGGCGGGAACCTGAGTTTTACGTCGCGGGAAGGCAAGGGCGCGACATTCAATGTCACAGTGCCCAAAACCGGCATGAGAGCCAAACCGGGGCAGGTGAGCCTGAATGCCTGATATGAAGAGTCGCAAGAAAGTGTTGCTGATCGAAGATGACCGGCCGGCTGGCTTTGCGCTCGTCCGTGCCCTTGAAAAACACGGCCTGCAGGTCGTGCACGTGCGCAGGGGCGAGGAAGCGCTTGAGGTGGCGTCGCTCGAAAAGCCCGACGTGATCCTGCTCGATCTGAAGCTCGCCGGCACGCTCGAGGGCCTGCCTCTTCTCGGGCAGTTCCGGGCGCATCCGCAGCTGCGGGCGATACCGGTCCTGATCGTCACCAACTTCGGCCTTCCGCAGGATATCGAAAAAGGGTTGGCGGCCGGGGCTGTCGAATATCTGCTGAAATCGGATCACGCCGTGCAGGAGATCGTGGCCAAGACGGAATCCTACGCCGACCGTTCGACGATTGACGGCGCGCGCTGAGGCTGGTACAAGTGGGGGAGCCTGCGGGCGTAACTCAATGGTAGAGTGCCAGCCTTCCAAGCTGGTTACGTGGGTCCGATTCCCATCGCCCGCTCCAAAAATACCCGATATGTCGGGTATTTTTGCGTGCCTATAAACATAAATCCCGGCCTGTTAGGCGGGATGTGCGGTCGATTCCGATGCTGGTACATCCGGCTTCGGAGATTCGTGGGAAGCCTTCCCCGGCTTGCTGAATTCATCCTCCAGGAGGCTCGGATCATGTTCGATCGCGGCGTCCAGCGATGACTGGACACGATCGAGAAGCCCGGCCTTTTCTGCGGATGTTGCCTCGGAAGCCTCGATCACCAACCGCATGAACTCGTCGTTCGTGCGCCAGAGGTGTCCGAATGCCCTTCCGTAACGTTCGGTCCACTCCAACCCGCTCCATTCCTGTCGCTCGTCCTTGCCAAGGGCCTCTCCCATGCGCTGCATGAGCGCAAGCTGAACGGGGAGGCCGATGTCGTAAAGATCCGGCGTGGGAGCTTTAGGTACTTCCAGCATAGTAAAGATCTTTTGCCTAACGTTGATGATTCGATGCCGTTCGGGAGAGGGGCCGGTCGGGATCGCGCTGCTTCATGCGGGCTCCTGGGTTGGGTGAGAACCGAAGATGAGGATAAGTATACGCGCAAAACCCGGACCTGTCAACGTGGTTTTTCAACCGCCCCCTGAACGTGGCTCGTCGGGGTGGTGGGGGATCGTACCGCGCCTGTCCGGTCCGAAAACCTGGCTGGTCGGGGTGGTGGGGATTGAACCCACGACTTCCTGCTCCCAAAGCAGGCGCGCTACCGCTGCGCTACACCCCGCCCCGCCAAGTTTTCGGACCGCAGCCCCGCGCTGCCCGGTGCTTCACCCAAAGCAGGCGCGGCTACCGACGCTCTTCGCTTTCAAGCTGCTCCAGCCGGGCCTCAAGGTCGTAGCGTCGGTTTTGCAGACGCTCCAATTCCCGGCCCTGGGGCGAATCGCCGATATGTCGGGTATGGAGCTCATCAATGAGCTGCTGTGCGGCAATCTTTCCGATGCGCGCTGCGAACTCCTGGTCCGTTCCGCGATCCACTTCATTCTGCGCGATTCTTTCTGCTTTTTCCTGCACCGCCCGCGATTCCCGATCGGTCAATGCGGCTTTTTTGGCCGCTTCGATCAGGCGGGTAAGTTGCGCGATGCGGGCAAGGATCGGCTCAAGCTCCTGTTTGATTGCCTGGATTTCTTCAGCGCGTTCGGTACGTACTTCGCGGCTTTCCGAGATGCCGGAAGCCTCTCGTTCATGTTCGGACGTGATCATGTGAGAAGGCTCGGTATTGCGCATATGATGATTGTGGAGTGATGCCGCCATCTTGCCGGAAGCCGCCTGAAATGGGAAGGGTTGAACGAAAAAACCGCGCTTTCGGCGCGGTTTTTTCATGGTGCCGGGGGCGAGAATCGAACTCGCTACGCAAGGCTCTTCAGGCCTTCGCTCTACCGATGAGCTACCCCGGCTGGTCGCTTGCCAGCTTCACTTTCACAAGAACGCGCTCCACGGTTCTTGCTCACGCATGTGCACCGTTCGCTTTACGTTCTGGCTTCTCCAGCCAAAGCGTATCTTTTGAACCCGTCTTTGCCCAGCTCCTCTCTCCGCGCTTCGGTTTACACCATTCGAACATTTCTCGCGGCATGCGCCCGCCTTACTTCTCCCGCGGCGTGTCGTTACGATGTCCGGCCGGCGCGCCGTCGGACTTCGCTGACCACCCTGCTCAGGATCAGGAAAGTAAAGAAGATCATGAGCGTGCCGACAATCGCCTCGACATACAGCCCCATGCCGACGGCCGTGCCGATGGCGGCGACGACCCAAAGCGTGGCGGCCGTAGTCAGGCCGATGACCGACGAACGGTCCTTCTCGAACAGGATCGTGCCTGCACCCAAGAAGCCGATGCCGGTCACGATTTGCGCGGCGATGCGCGTCGGATCGATCGTCCGGAGTTCCGGAAACAGGTCGAGCGCGCGGATCGACACCAATGTGAACAGGCACGAGCCCAGGCCGACCATCACGTTGGTGCGCAGTCCGGCAGGCTTGCGGTGGTATTCGCGCTCGCCGCCGACGATGCTTGAGAGCACGGTCGCCAGGACGATGCGGAAAACGATGTCGAGTTCGGTGATGTGCGTGACGACGCCGGTCGACGTCATACGGGAAACATGATAAGCGTTCCAACTTCTCTGGTGGGCGTGAGTGGAGTCGAACCACTGACCTTCACATTATCAGTGTGACGCTCTAGCCAACTGAGCTACACGCCCTCGCGCGCCCACGAGAGAAGCCGGAACAGGCATAAATGTAGCAAAAGGCCCGTATTTTGGCAAGCGGAAGAAGGGTTCTTTTATGCGGACGCAAAAACGGCCTTACGGCCGCTTTTGGCGTCTTTTCCAATCTGATCGTGAGAAGGAATCCGGAACTACGTCAACCCCGGAGTAACCTACAATCCATCATTCGATGGAAGGTGTGCGCGCTCTTTCGAGATGCGCCCCCGTGGAACGCGAAGCATTCTTTACGGGGCGACTTGGGATTGACCGTGTGTCTCTACACGGTAATAACTCCCTAGAAAGGAGGTGATCCATCCCCAGCTTCCGCTAGGGATGCCTTGTTACGACTTAGCCCCTATCATCGACCCTACCTTGGTGACCCCAAAGGGCCGCGTCAGGTATTGCC
>CAZHHN010000024.1:0-16756 GCA_964532415.1 uncultured Gammaproteobacteria bacterium | reverse complement strand
GTCGGCCTAGCCATCAAATTTGGTGGCACGAGTTAGTACTTACCCTTTTGATTGATCCATATCCTCTGTTTAGGGATAGTCTCCAACCCGAGAGGCCTCATTACGGATGCGCTTCAAATGCGCTATACTGTCAGGACGATATGTACAGCGACGCCGTTCTCCAGAACATCCTGACGACCGCCGGGACGCTCACGCCGACGGACATCAGGGAGCACCTCGCCGCCGCCAAGGCCCGCCGCGTCAAACTGGAGGAGATCGTTCTTGAGAAAATGCCCGAGGAAACCCTCTATCGGCTGGCGGCCGATTATTTCAAGGTTCCCTTCGTCGATTTGAAGGGCGTCCAGGTTCGCAAGGATTTCCTCGACCTCGTGCCGGAGCCGATCGCCACCACGCATGAGATCGTACCGTTCGACAAAGGCGAGACCATCCTGAAAATCGCCGCGCTTGATCCCGAAGACCTGCAGACGATCGAATTCCTCCGGCACAAGACCGGTCTGGAGGTGCAGGTGCACGTCACGACCCCGTCGGCGCTCGCCGAGATCATCAAGCAATACAAGCGCTCGCTCACGGCGGAATTCGAGAACATCGCCCTCAAAGCCGGCGTCGAAGGCGAGGCCGATCAGCAGAAGCTGCGCGAGCTGGCGCAGGATCTGCCGGTCGTCCGCATCGTCGAGTCGCTGCTCGAACACGCCGTCTTCGAAGGCGCCTCGGACATCCACATCGAGCCGACCGAGCAGGATCTGGCCGTGCGCTACCGCGTCGACGGAATTTTGAGGAACGTCATGACGCTGCCGAAGAACGCCCAGGCCGGCGTGGTCGCCCGCATCAAGGTGCTTTCGAACCTCAAGCTTGACGAGCACCGCCTGCCGCAGGACGGCCGCATGAAGGTCAGCGGTCCGGGCTACAAGTACTCGGTGCGCGTCTCGACACTGCCGGTCATGGACGGCGAGAAGATCGTCATGCGCCTGCTCTCCGAAACCGCCCAGGCGCTGACGCTCGAGCAGCTCGGCTTCAACGCCCGCCATCTCGAGCAGGTCAGGCGCAACATCTCGAAGCCGCACGGCATCATCTTCGTGACCGGACCGACCGGCTCCGGCAAAACGACGACGCTCTACTCGATCCTGTCGCTGCGCAATACGCCGGGCGTGAACATCTCGACGATCGAAGACCCGGTCGAATACCGCATGACCGGCGTCAACCAGTCGCAGGTCAATCCCAAGATCGGCTTCACCTTCGCCGTCGGACTGCGCACGCTGCTCCGGCAGGACCCGAACATCATCATGGTCGGAGAAATCCGCGACGGCGAGACGGCCGAGATCGCCACCAATGCCGCCATGACCGGCCACCTCGTTTTCGCCACGCTCCACACCAACGACTCGGTCACCGCGCTCCCCCGCCTGGTCGACATGGGCGTGCCGCGTTTCCTCGTCGCCTTCACCTGCGACCTGATCGTCGCTCAGCGCCTGGTGCGCAAGCTCTGCCCGCACTGCCATCAGCCCTACAGGCTGCCGAAGGCGCAGCTCAGGGAACTCGAGCAGCTCTACGATCTCGAAAAGCTGACCGCCGAGCTCCAGCGCGACGGCTTCCTCGGGCACGGGCAGACGCTCGATAAGGTCGAGTTCCATCACGGCGCCGGCTGCAAGCAATGCAACGGCGAAGGCTACAAGGGTCGGGTCGGCCTGTATGAAGTGCTCGAGATCAGTAAAACGGTCCAGGAACTCATCAACAAAGACGCGTCCGGGCAGGAAATCTTCGCGGCCGCCGGGCAGGAAGGCATGATCGGCCTGGTTGAAGACGGCTTCGCCAAGGCGATCCAGGGCGTGACGTCGCTTGAAGAGATCATGCGCGTCACCAAGGAATAGCCATGCCGACGCTCGACGAAACGCTCAGGGGGCTCTCACGACGCTTCATGCGGATCAAGCTGCCGCAGAAGATTTTTTTCACAGAAAACCTGCGCGTGATGATCAAGGCCGGCCTGTCGCTGACGGAGGCGCTCCGGACGCTGGCGCTCCAGACCGACCACAAGGGCTTCAAGGCGGTCATCCAGGAACTCAATGCCGACGTCGAGAAGGGCCAGAGCCTCGCCCAGGCCCTCGCCAAACACGGGCGGCTGTTCGAATCGATTTTCGTCAACATGATCGCCGCCGGCGAAGTTTCCGGCACGCTCGAAAAGACGCTCGAGCAGCTCACCACGCAGATGCGCAAGGACTACGATCTGATCTCCAAGGTCAAGGGCGCGCTCACCTACCCGATCGTGGTGCTGTCCGCCACCGTCCTGATCGGCATCGGCATGATGATCTTCGTGATTCCGCAGATCCTCTCGATTTTCGACGAGATGGGTTCGACCGACCTGCCGCTGCCGACGCGCATCCTGATCGCCTGCACCAACTTCTTCAAACACGACTGGCCGTTCGTGCT
Source organism: uncultured Gammaproteobacteria bacterium (assembly GCA_964532415.1). Classification (GTDB taxonomy): domain Bacteria; phylum Patescibacteriota; class Patescibacteriia; order SG8-24; family DYFX01; genus DYFX01. The sequence goes on along the minus strand of CAZHHN010000024.1, from coordinate 14,338 downwards.
GGCTGGCGCGGTCCTGGGCGCAATCGGCTTCCTCTGGGCCATCCGGCGGCCGCTCGGAGAGCGCATCTGGCACCGCATCGTCCTGGGGCTGCCGCTGGTCGGCCCGGTCATCAAAAAAATCAACCTGGCGCGTTTCACACGGACGCTTTCGTCGCTGCTGCGCACCGACATCCCGATCGTCCAGGGCCTGGTGATCACCTCCGACATCGTGCGGAACGTCTATTATCATAACGCCTGTCTGGCGACCTCCGAGGCGATCAAAAAAGGCGAGACGATCGCGCAGGTGCTCGAACGCACTCCGAAGCTTTTCCCGCCGCTGGTCGTGCAGATGGTGGCGGTCGGCGAACGCGCCGGCACGATCGACGAAATGCTCGAGGAAATCGCGGAGTTCTACGAAAAGCAGGTCGACCAGATCATGGGCAACCTGTCGTCGATCATCGAACCGATCCTGATCATCCTCCTGGGCGCCGGCGTCGGCGGCATCGCGCTGGCCGTCATCACGCCGATCTACGCCCTGACCATGAAATTCGGACAATGAAGACGAAACCGGAAGGATTGACGCTGATCGAAGTCGTCGTCGGGATCGCGCTGGTGGCCGCGGTCGTGGTGGTCTTCGGCATTTCGCTCACGGCCGCCGTCTTCGCCCAGCGCATCAAGCTCCGGAACATGGCGGCCGCGCTCGGCGAGGAGGAGCTCGCCGCCATCCGGACCGGCAGCACCTCGGCGCTGACGCCGGTCACGGACGGTCCGCTCGTCAATCTGCTGCCGGCGCGCGGCGCGTTCGCGGCTGCCGGCGATGCGAGCGCGCCGTCTCCCGGCAGCGTGCTCTCGGCCGCCGGCTCCGCGTCGTCCGGCCTGACGTCGCTCCTGCCGCTGCCGGCCGACGTCTACGGCGATTTCACGCTGGCCGCCTCGTTTAAAGTGAATCCCGGCGCGCCAGCCAACTGGAAAGCCGGCTTCCTCTTCCGCGCCGCGGACGACAACAACCATTACGAAGTGTATCTCGCCTCCAATGCGCTGGTGTTCAAACGGTACGTGAACGGCGTCGCCACGACGCTCTATTCGGACGCGCGTTCGATTTCGACCGGCAGCTGGCAGACGCTTTCCGTCACCGCCACGGGTCCCTCGCTGGCCGTCGCGCTGAACGGCAACCCGGTGACGACGCAGACGGACGCGTCCTTTTCTTCCGGCGCGGCGGCACTGGCCGCCTGGGAAGGCGCATCGGTCAATTTCGACGACGTCTCGATCGGCGGCCAGACCTGGAACTTCGAGGATACGGTCTTCGGCGATCTGCAGTCCGATTGGTTGCGTTTCGGCTTCGGCGACCTGCCGAACGGCACCGGGACGCTGACGATCGCCGCGCCCTATGCCGCCGATCCTTCCTACAAAACCTACACCATCAAGATGTCCTGGACCGACCGTTCCGGCATGACACGCACGATCAGCCAGAGCACGCAGAAACAAAATTGATATGCGCACGCGGGGCTCCACCATCCTGGAACTGGCCGTCTCGATCGCCGTGGCCGCGATCGCCTTCATGATCCTCGGAGCGATCTTCCTCGCCCAAGGGCGCTATCTGGCGATCCAGGACGCCGTTTCGCGCACGCAGTATTCGGCCTTCCAGACGCTCGACACCTTCGGCCTGTACGCTTCCTCGGCGCAGGCCGTCGTCGCCGGCCGGACGATCAACGGCCGGGCCTACACGAGCGGCAGCTCGACCGTCATCCTGCAGCTGCCGTCGATCTCCGCAAGCGGCGACATCATCGCGGGCGCCTTCGACTACGTCGCCTTCGGCCGTTCCCAGGACGATCCGACGCAGTTCATGTTCGACATCGACGCCGCGACCAATTCCGAACGGCTGAACGGCCAGTTCCTGAAAGCGCCGTTGGTGGATGCGCTGATTTTCCGCTATAATGCCGCCGTGCCCGCCAATGCCACGGCCGTCGACGTCTACGTCCGCACCGGCGCATCCGCCCGCGGACAGCGCATCCGCCAGCCGCTCGGCAAAATCTTTTATCTCGGTTCATCGTAACCACCTATGCGCAGCAGGGGGAGTCCGGGACAGGTGTTGATCATCGGCGCCGTGCTGCTCACGGCCGTGCTCGGATTGGTCGGCGCGTTCATCGAATACACCGGCAGCGTCCGCAAGGCCACCAACGTTTTTTCGGCGCGGTCGACGGCGCGCGAAGCGGCCATTTCCGGCATTGAAAAGGCCGTCTGGTGCCTGAACCAGTCGTCCGGCACGAACTGCGGCGGCACCTATGGACTGAACTACGTCGGCGAGTCCGGCGTGTCGATCGGCAATTCGGCCTATTACACCACCGCGATCACCTCCGTCAGTGGCAATCTCAAGACCGTGACCGCGACCGGCTACTACCCGTCGGTTGCGAGGCCGGTTTCGAGCGTGACACTCAAAGCGGACATTTCCACCGACACGCAGGAAGCGAGCTTCCATTACGGCGTACAGGCCGGCAACGGCGGTTTCGTCTTTTCCAACAATGCCTTCGTCGTCGGCAATATCTATGCCAACGGCGACGTCATCGGCGCGAACGGCGCCTACGTGACCGGCGACGTCTGGGTGGCGGGCGGCACCGCCCTGTCGCCCGAAGAACAGCAGACGACCAACAACGCCGACTATGAATTCGGACGTGTTTCGCCGACGCTCGACATCGCCCAATCGTTCAGCCTGAGTGACAGCAACGTCCTGAACAAGGTCAGTCTGTACATCAAGAAAACCGGCTCGCCCTCCAACGTGACGGTGCGTATTTTGGCCGACGACGACGGCCTGCCCTCGAAAACCGTCGTCGGTTCCGGGACGCTCTCCGCCTCGTCGGTGACGGCGAATTACAGCTGGGCCGACGTCACCTTTCCGTCGCCTCCACCCCTGGTCGGCGGCCTGACGTATTGGCTTTCGGTCGACACGTCCGCCAACCCCTCGAACTACTGGACGATCGGCAGTCAGACCAACAACGGCTACGGCAACGGCGTCGGCATGGTTTCGGCCAGTTGGAACGCCTCCTCCCCCGTCTGGAACGACGCCGGGCGCGATTACGCCTTCAAGGCCTGGACGGGCGGCAACACCACCAAGATGCAAGACGTGCATGTCTACGGCAATGCACACGCCAACACGCTCTCGGGCGACACCATCGACGGCGACGGCTATTACCAGACGAAAACGGGCACGACCATCGGCGGCACGGCCTACGCCAATTCGGCCGACCCGGGCCCGCAGGACATGCCGATTTCCGAAGGACAAATCGACCAGTTCCGTTCGGACGGCGAAGCGGGCGGCACCATCACTGGCGACGTATCGCTCATCAACGGGGCTTCGAGCTCGCTCGGCCCGAAGAAGATCGCCGGGAACCTGACGATTTCCAACAACGGGCACCTCACGCTGAACGGCACACTCTACGTGCAGGGCAACCTGGACGTCAGCAACAACGGCATCGTCAGCCTGGCGCCGGGCTATGGCGAGAACTCCGGCGTCATCATCGTCGACGGCACCGTGAATATCGACAACAACACGACCTTCACCAATTCCGGCACGCCCGGTTCGTACATCCTGGTGCTCACAACCGACTCGAGCGCCTCCGCCATGACGCTCTCGAACAACGGCGCGGCGGCCATCTTCTACGCCGCCAACGGCACGACCACCATTTCCAACAACGCCAGCCTCAAGGAAGTCACCGCTTTTCAGCTCAGCCTGGCGAACAACGCTTCGGTCCAGTACGAGAGCGGCCTGGCTGACGTGAACTTCTCCAGCGGTCCGGGCGCCAGTTGGATCCTGAAGGCTGGTTCGACGCGCGAAATCCACTGACCATGATCTTCTTCCCCGATCCGACACTGCGCACCGTCGGGCTCGACATCAGCGAGCACGTGTTTCGTCTGGTCGAGATCGGGCGCGGACCGTTCTACCGGCGCAACCTGCGCCTGCGCCGCTACTCCGAAGAGCGCCTGCCGGATGGCGTGGTGGTGGCGGGAGAGTTCAGGAAGCCCGAGGCCGTCACCGCGCATCTGCGCAGCCTGCTGAAGAAGGCCTACGGCCGGCGCGGCGCCGGCCGGGGCGCCGTCGTGTCGCTGCCGGAAACGCGCACGTTCATCAAAGTCATCAGCGTCAAAAAGCCGGAGAAGCCCGGGGAGCTGGCTTCCGAAGTACTGTCCGAGGCGGAACTCCACATCCCGATGCCGATGAACGACCTGTATCTGGACTGGCAGCCGGTCACGGACCCGAAGTCGACTCCGGTCGGCAAGCCGATGGACGTGACGATCGCCGCCGCCCCGAAGAAAATCGTCGACGACTATTCGGCCGCGCTGGAAGCCGTCGGCCTCATTCCGGTCGCATTCGAGATCGAAGCCCAGGCGATCGTCCGCTGCGCGATCCCGCCCGGAGACGAACAGGAGCGTGCCGTCGGCATCGTCGACTTCGGCGCGACGCGTTCGAGTTTCATCGTCTACGACCGCGGCACGATCCGCTTCACGGTCAGCATTCCCCTTTCGGGCGACGTCATTACCGCGCGCATTGCCGAAGCGCTGGGCGTCACGAACGGAGAAGCCGAGCGCACCAAGCGCGAATGCGGCGTCGACGCCCACCGCTGCGGCACGCGCCTCTGGAAAATCATGGAGCCGTTTTTGAGCGAGATGGCCGCCCGCATCCTCGACGCCATGGCGTTCTACCGCGACCACTTTCCCGGCGGGCGCAGCCTAGACGAAATCGTGCTCTGCGGCGGCGGCGCGAATATGGCGCGGATCGACGAACTGCTCTCGAGCCTGACCAAAACTCCGGTACGCCGCGCCGATCCCTGGGTGAACGTCGATCTTGGCCGCTCGCCGCTGCCGCCCGAAATCATCCTGAGTTCGACGACCGCCATCGGCCTGGCGCTGCCCTACCGGATGGCCGGGCGCAAAGCCATGCACGCCCTATGATCGCCCTGAATCTTCTCTCGCCGTCGCAAAAAGCGGCGCTCCGCTCGCGCGTGTTCTTCGCGCTGATCGAGCGCCTGATGATCGTCCTGACCGGCATCGCTCTGCTTGGCAGCGTCCTCCTGCTGCTTATCCGCATCGAGCTCACCAGGAACCTGAGTGACGTGCAGGCGCGGCAGGTGCTGACCAAGGATTACGCCCGGGCCAACAGCGACATCGGGGTGCTGAACCAGCAGCTCGGCCGCATCGATGCGCTGCAGCGCATGGCCTTCTCGCCTTCCGCCCTGCTGCGTGACTTGGCCTCCCGTACGCCGGACGGCGTCGCCGTCGGGACGCTGGACGTCGACATGAAAAGCGGATCGATGCGGTTGAACGGCACGTCCGCGCGCCGCGAAGAACTGCTGACCTTCGAAGCGGCCATGAAGCAGTCCCCGTTCGTCAAAAGCCTCGAATCCCCGATCTCCAACCTGTTCCAACGCCGCGACATCAGCTTCCATTTCGACATCATCCTGAACCCGGCCGCTCTGCGCGCGCCATTTGAACCGTCGCCATGAACCTCCGCCACGCCAAGCTGCTGGTCACGGTCCTGACCCTCGCCTGCGCCGCCGCCGTCGCGGCCGTCGCGGCGTTCCTGTTCGTGCCGACGTTCCGGGAAGTCGTCCGGCTCTCCGGCGAGATCGCCATGGCCCGCGCCGAACTGGCTGCGCAATACGCCAACCGCCGGAACCTGCTGGCCAGCTTGGGTGAGGCCGAAACCGCGCGGATCCAGATGCGGCACTTGGCCGGCCAGTTCGTGCCGCCCGGCCGCGAACTGGATTTCATCACATCGATCGAAAGTCTGGCCGCCAGGACCGGCGTCGAAGAACACGTGCAGCTTTCGGCCATCGAGGGCGCGAAGGCCGCGCCCGAACTGCGGGAAAATTACGAACTGACGCTGAACGGCCCGTATCGGAACGTCATGCAGATGCTCGTCGAGCTGGAAAAGATGCCCGTCCTGCTGCTCGCCGACGGCTTCACGCTCCGGCCGGGTGCGGGCCCGACGCCCCAAGACCCTTCGTTCCTCTCGGTGCTGATGCACGGAGCGCTCTCCGGACCTCCCAAAGGCTTATGAAAAAACTCTCGCTCCAGCTGCTCCATCGGCTTTTCAGTGCCGCGTCCTGGCTCCTCTTGGCGGGCCTGCTCGGGTTTCTCGCGTACCTGTATGTGGCGTTCAGCGGGCCGCTGATCGGTGATGCCGACGTGGATGCCGCGCCGGGCGTGCTGACCAGGCTGGACACGCGCAAACTGCAGGCCGCGACGGCGCGCATGGAAACGCGCAGCCATCTTCCCGATGTGCCGGCGGATCTGACCGATCCCTATAATCCGGCCCGGGCGGACATCGTGCCCTCGCCCGCGCCTTAGCGCCGGATGGCTACGGCCAGAGCGTCGACGAGCGCGTCGACGTCTTTTTGTTCCGACTGCCAGCCGAAACTGACGCGCAGGATCGATTTCGCGCGCGCATCGTCCAGACCGAGCGCCTTGACGACGGGTGAGGCATCGCGGCTTCCGGACTTGCAGGCCGACCCGGCCGCGACCATGACGCCGGCGCGGCTGAGCAGCAGGACGATCCAGTCGTTTTCTTTTCCAACGCATTCAAGCGCGAGAATGTGGGGAGCGCCGGGCGCGCCGGCCGGCAGGAGCGGCTTCACGCCGGCCGGCAGCTTTCCGCGCAGGCGTTCGCGCAGCGCCCGGTACCGTTCGATTTCTCCGGAACGGCCAGCCCGCAGCGCTTCGGCGGCCGCGCCGAAGGCCAGGATGCCGGGAACGTTTTCGGTGCCGGAACGCAGGCCACCCTCCTGCCCGCCGCCGTGCAGGATCGGGGCCAGGACAGTGCCTTTACGGATCGCCAGCGCTCCGACGCCTTTCGGTCCGCCGATCTTGTGCGCCGAAACCGTCAGGAGATCGGCGTGGATCGAAGCCATGGCGATTTCGCACGAAACGAGCGCCTGGACCGCGTCGACATGGAAAACGGGCTTGGCGCCATTCCCGCGAAAGCGGGAATCCAACTCCTTTCCGACCTCCGCGACCGGCTGCAGGCTGCCGAGCTCGTTCGAAGCCGCGGTCATCGAGACGAGTTTCGTTTCGGGACGCAGGGCGGCAAGCATCTCCTGGGTACGGACAATGCCGTCGGCGCCTGGAGGGACGACCGTGATCTCCAAACCGCGCGGACGGAGCGCCTCGAGCGTTTTGAGAATGGAAGCATGTTCGAGTGCCGTCGTCACGGCATGCGCCTTCGTGCCGGCGTTCAAAAGCGGTTCGATCGTGCCGCGCAACGCCAGATTGTTGGCCTCGGTCGCGCCGGAGGTGAAGACGATCTGGGACGCATCGGCTCCGAGCAGCACCGCCACCGACGACCGCGCCTTCTCGACCGCCCTGCGCGCCGCCTGCCCAAGCGCGTGGATCGAAGACGGGTTGGCGTAAAGCGCGGATGACGCCGAAAACACGGCGGCGGCTTCGGGTCGGAGCGGCGCGCTGGCGGCATTGTCGAGATAGGCAACCTCATCCATACGGTTCATTCGGCGACGACCGTCGCGATCCACGGACATTCCTTTTTGAGAAGCGGTTCGATGCCGAGCTTGAGGGTGAGCGGAGCCAGGGCGCACGCGTCGCAGGCGCCGCGGAATTTCAGCCGGACGCGGCCGGCAGCCTCGTCGCATTCGACGATTTCAACTTCGCCGCCGTGGGCGCGCACGGCCGGGCGGACGGTGTCGAGGATGGCTTCGAGGCGCTCGCGCATATTCACCCGATTCTAGCGCCGAAAAGCCGTCTTGTAAAGCCTGGGCATCAAAAAGCCCCCGGTCACAACCGAAGGCCGAGGCGGCGATGGATCGCTGCGGCGGCAGGATCGAAGCCGTCGTTCACCAAGACGATCTCGCCCATGATCCCAAGACCATCGAGCGCGGCCGCATGCGCTGCCGATTCCGCCACGCCAATGCGATGTTCGGGCAAGTGACCGAGCGTCGCGTCGCCGATGGAATCGCCGACGCCGATCAGACCTTCATGGGGAATTCCGTGCCTATCCGCGAAGTGCCGGCAGCGCTCGCCCTTGTTTCCGGAATCGACGATTGAAGCCGGGTCATAGCCGACGACAGTCCCGGTCGCATCGTGCTTCAGCCACGTCGCGTAGATCGCGCCGAGCAGGTGCCGGGCGCCCCAGCAGGTGAAAACGTAATCGATGAAATCGGCGGTGGCCGCCGAGACCACGCAGACCGGCACCTGCGCGGCGTGCAGTCCGCGCAGGCAATCGAGCAGCCCGGGCCGCGGCGGAACGTCCCCGAGCGCCGATTGCCATTGCGCACGGGTCAAACCGTGCTGCACGTAAAGACCGATATCCCCCAAAAGCCAGTCCCGGTAGTCTTGGGGCCGGATGCGACCGGACTCAAAACGTTCGATGTACAGGTTCCTCCAGGCAAGCATCTCCGCCAGCGGCGCGTCTCGGAAGCTTCTGTCAACGACGAGCGGCATGAGCGGCGGGGTGTTTCGGGAAGTGCTCGTCCAATCGAAATCGAGCGCGACGGCCCAACGAGGCGTTTCGGGCATGGATCCTCCGCTCCGCAACCTCTCACACCGCCCTCCACTTGACAAGGGAGAGAAAAAAGGATAGGGTGCGTTGTCACGCTCGGTCAACGGATGCACAGATGCTGCTGATCGAACGTGCCCACGTTCTTTCGTTCGGCCCTCCAGCCGAATCGCAGCCAGATCCTCTCTCCGAGCTTGACGCCAACAACGCGCAAGAAAGGAGGGAAACAATGGGACCGCCCGGATAAAACAATCGCTTTGATACCGTCCGCGACAACTGAGTTAGGACGGTTTATTTTTTACGTGGATCTGATTGATGCCAAGCCAAGTTAAACAGAGTCCTAACCATTCCCGCCATTTCCTTACTTTCTATAATGACTCCAACTAGTTTACCTCTTAAAGCAACCATAGCTAACTGATGACCATAGACAGTTAACTCACCGTGCATTGGGAACAACTTGTGAGAAATTTCCCTAAACTCCCAAAGATTTGAAACATCCTTGTTGGGTTTTCGACCCGATTCACTTGTATATAGCACTCGAGCTTTAATTTTTTTTTGCTTCAATCTTGTACCATGTTTTTGCCAGTGCGATTCATCAAACATGTAACTTAAGTCATCGTAAGAGATAACATCTTCCAAAAGATCTATCTTCTTTTCAAAAATAGTTTCTCTCATAGCCTCTAAACCCTCCAATCCCTCATAAAAAGATACCTTCGGCCGTTCCCCAGCTGTATCAGATATTGCCACAAGTTCTGGCAATATTCTTTTAATTACCTGTTCTTTTTCATCCACTACTGTCCTTTCATGGTGAACAATCCTATGAAGGCGTTCCGGCTTTTCGGCCGTATACATCATCTTTTTCCCCTTCTCAAAAGTACTCATTAAGCCGCGTTGAAGCAAGCTTTCAATCATTACGTAGGTTGTTGCACGGTTTACCTCTGACTTACGAGCAATCACCTGTACTGGGGACGGGCCTAATTCTAGTGCAGCCAAATAGACCATTGCCTCTTTGTCAGAAAGGCCGAGTTTTTCTAGTTCGCGCGCAATTATCTTCATAAAAGAAAATCAGTAGCTACTAACTAGGCTGGGATACACTCATAGTAGCAATAATATGATTATTCGCAAATATGCCTAGGGTTTAACCGACGCTTTTTTCCATGCTGTATCAAAAATTTTCTTAATAATCATCGCGATCTCTTTACTTTTCAGCAAAAAACCGTATGGTTTATCTAAATAAACAATTAATGCAACATAATCACCGAAGATAGATACTTCTCCGGTTTCTAGTTCTTTGACTTTTAAAAACTTCCAAACTGCATTCTTGTTTGCAGGTTCCAGATCGCTTTTTTTAGCATAGAGAACGATTTGTCTGACTTTTAGGGGGGAATTTTTCAGATTAAAATTGTGCAGGTGCACTTGATCTCTACTTACGACTTCCTGATATTTTTCAGGAGAACCCACTATCATTAATTCTGAAGCTCGTACAGAAAAAAGCACTTCCCTCATCATTCTAAGACCTTCAAGACCCTCATAATAATTAACTTCTGGTGTAGCCCCCGTAACAGAGATTAAGGCCTCGAGCTTAGGTAAAATATTTTTAATTTTTTCTTGATTTTCGGTCAAACGTCTCTTTTCATCTTCAACAACATGCATCAACGCTGTTGGGCGTTCTCCCTGAAAATACTGTTTCTTCCCTCTCGTATGGGAACTCATCAGGCCGCGCTTCACGAGGCCGCCGATCGCCACATAGGCTGTCGGGCGCACCACGGCCGCCTTGGCCGCGATCTGCTGGGCCGTGGCCGGTCCCAATTCCAACGAGGCCAAGTATGCCTTGACCTCGTTTGCGGTCAGCCCGAGCGCTTCCAGCTGTTTTTGGACGGATTCCATATCGTAGCCACAGCATAGCAGGATCTTTCAAAAGTGTCAACTACTTGACACTTTTACTGCCCGTATGATAGGCAGGATCCAAGATTTCCTTATCCACATCCATGGACCCACATCATGCGTTCTGGGAAGAGGTCGCCCCGCGCTGGGACGCGCACCTCGCCGACGGCGGAGCCTTCGTCAATCATCAGGAATCGTTCCGGCGTTTCCACTGGTTCCTGAAGCGCGCGCTCAAGATCGGCAACCGCACCAAATCGTACCGCCTGCTCGATCTCGGCTGCGGCACCGGCGAAGCTTCCTGGCCGCTCTGGAAGCGTGTGGCCTCGGTCACCTTCTGCGACCGCTCCCCCGCCATGCTGAGACTCGCCCGCAACAAGCATCCGAAGGGCATCTTCGTCCGCGGGGACGTCGCGGCGCCGCCGTTCCTCGACGCCGAGTTCGACGTGATCGTCTCGCGCGGCGCATTGCTCTCGCAGATCGATCCGGAAAGCGTGCCGCAGGCGCTCGACCATCTCTGGCGGGTGCTGCGGCCGCAGGGATTCCTCCTATTCGATTTCCTGACCGACCCGGCGCTCTGGCCGTGTCCGAAACCCGTCTACCGCTCCGGTTGGCGGCGCGCGGCGATGGAACAGCTGCTGAAGACCCGGCTTCCGGGCGCAACCATCCTTGCCTATGACGGCACTGAAGCGCACGCCGTCAACCGCATCCTATTACGCAAAACCTGATATGACCCGTGAACTCACCATCCCCGTCGGCTACGCAGAAACGCGCGAGGCCCTCATGAAGGGCTGTCCGGCGCCGCGGCGCTCGCAGATCGACGACACGCTCTTCCGCCGTCCGGACGGCGCGCTGGCAAGATTGCGGCGGCAGGATACAGTCGTACGCCTGAGCTGCACGCGACAGGACCTTGAGCTGCCGAACCCGCCGGAGACGATCGTGCTGGACGGCGAAGCCTGCCGGCGCGCGCTCGAAATTCTCGGCTTTGCGCCCGTCGACCGCGTCCGCCTGACGCGCGAAACCTGGCGTTCGTTCCAGTATTTCCTGCATCTCGACCGGGTCGAGGGCTTGGGCGATTTCCTGACGCTTCAGGCCGAGCGCGGCAGCTATCCCCCCAAAACCTACCGGAAAATCGCCCTGAAATTCCTGAAAAACCTCGGCATCCGGCCGGCCGAAGCGGGGGTTGACACGGCCGGACCGCTCCCCTATACTGCCTCCATCACGCGCGCGGCATCCGCGCCGTCCTAATCCGACTCACCTATGGCAACAAAAAAAGCCGGCGGTTCCACACAGCTGGGCCGGGATTCCATCTCCAAGAGGCTGGGCGTCAAGCTCGCGGGCGGAGCGCTCGCCAAGATCGGATCGATCATCATGCGCCAGCGCGGTACCAAGGTCCATCCGGGACAGAACACCAAGCGCGCGGGTGACGACACCATCTTCGCCACCGCCGCCGGCAAGGTCCGATTCGAGACCCGCAAGGCCCGCCGCTTCGATGGCGCCCTCAGGGCCCGCACCTACGTCCACGTCGACGACGCCACCAAAGCCTGAAAAAAAGAAAGCCGGTCCCGTAAGGGTCCGGTTTTTGTGTCGAGAAGAACGGCCTCAATTATCGCTCAGCGATTCGACGGCGAAGAGTTTGGCGCATGGGAAAGAGACCCGGCAAGAGTAGCTCGCTCCGACCGAGCGCACCGGCATCATTCGAAGCTCGCGCGCGCCGGTTTCCGGCCTGTAAAGGAACCGGACGAAGCAGGCAAAGCCATTGACGTGCAGGACGGACGGCAACGTGAACCCCGGAAGCCCGAGCGTGGCGTCCCGATGCTGGAGCCGCGCGAGAAACGCGTGGAGCGAAGGCGCGACACGGTTCAACTCCCTGACGCGTGCCGGTACGGCGATGTCCATGCAAGACATCGACAAACTCCAGTCCAACGCAAAGGCATCGATGGATACGGCCCTCGCCTCGGGTTCGGGAACGAAATATTTTCCGATCCGGTCGCGTCCGTCCAGCATCGGATCTTGAACGAGTCGGAGCCCGGCTCGAAGAACGAGATCGTCGAATCGGTCGTTTGGATCAATTTTGACGCTGCAGGTCGTGGCAGAATTGGGCAAGGAACACCTCCTGGCGGGAACTATATGCAGTCCCATCTCCTACGTCAAGAAAAGAGGGAAAACGATGAGCCGAACTGTAAGAGGCCGGCTTTCGGCATGAAAAAGCCCGCGGTGATCCGCAGACTACCCATCGAAAGATGACGTGACTTCGACCGCCTCCGGCGAAGATTCGACGATATAGACCTCTTCCGGCCCGAGGTCTGCATACCATCCCGGCTTCAGGCTCCGAAGCGGGAACAGTCCCAACCAGCGTTCATGCAACGCGCGGCGGTAACGGATGACGCAGGCGTAGCCGTTGATGTGATGGATTTCCGGCAAAGACAGGGAAGCGGACCCAGTCCCCGTTCGGGGATGCCGCCCCAGGCAGGCCAGAAAGGCGTGAAGCGAGACGGGGCGATGTCCGCCTTCCTCGACGCGCAACCGGAGGGCCAGATCGAACGGCGCCCCGATCCGTTCGCGCATGCCTATGCATGCCAGGCGAATCGATACGCTGCGCGCCACGGGTTCCGGCGCGAAAAGTTGATGGAGCTGCTCCTCATCCCCCAGCCACGGATGCCGCTCGATACGAACGCCGGCCGCGGCGGCGAGATCCTCCAAACGGTCGCGGGGGTGAATCCACGTCGGGAACAAATCGGGCAGAAGCTGCAAAGGGCACCTCCAGGCTCGACTCTAACGGTTCGCAGGAGCAGCGTCAAGAAATGAAAAACAGCCCAGCAAGAGGATTGATTCCTATCCCAAATAACTAAAACCGCCCTTCACGGGGCGGTTTTCCTGTTTGAGGCACTTAAGGTCAAGGGATAATCACCGATCATTTCTTCATCGCCGCCTTGATGAACGCGTTGAAGAGCGGGTGCGGGCGGAGCGGGCGGGATTTGAATTCGGGATGGAACTGCACGCCGACGAAGAAGGGGTGGTTTTTCAGTTCGACGATCTCGACCAGGTTTCCGTCCGGCGAGGTGCCGGCGATTACGAGGCCGGCGCGCTCGAGCGTTTCGCGATAAGCGTTGTTGAACTCGTAGCGGTGGCGGTGGCGTTCGGTGATTTCCCGCTTGCCGTAGGCTTTGCGCGAGACGGTCTTGGGCGCCAGGACGCACTCGTAGGCGCCCAGGCGCATGGTGCCGCCGTATTTCTTGCTTCGCACGACGGCTTCCTGGTCCGGCATGATATGGATGACCGGATGCGGCGATTCCGGATTGACCTCGGCCGTGTGGGCGCCCTCGAGACCGGCGACATGCCGGGCGAATTCGATGGTGGCGAGCTGCATGCCGTAGCACAGCCCGAAGTACGGGATCTTCTTTTCGCGGGCGTATTTGATGACGGCGATTTTCCCTTCGATGCCGCGACTGCCGAAGCCGCCCGGCACCAGGATGCCGTCGTATTTCGAAAGCTCTTTGAGTTTCTCGGGATCCTTTTCGAACTCATCCGCATCCAGCCAGTCGAGCTGCGGGTCGGCATTGTTGTGCCAAGCCGCCGCCTTGATGGCTTCGATGACGGAAATGTAAGCGTCGGTCAGCGAGAAGTCGCCGCTGGCGAAATACTTGCCGACGACGGCGATTTTGACCGGCTTTTTTTCGGCGTGGATCGTGCGCACCAGTTTCGCCCAATCCTTCAGGTCGACGCGGCGGCGCGCCCGCAGGCCGAACTTCGAAAGGATGCGCTTGCCGACCTGGTCGCGCTCGAAGTTGAGCGGCACGTCGTAGATCGATTCGGCGTCGGGCGCGGAGATGACGTCGCGCTCGTCGATGTTGCAGAACTGCGAGAGCTTGCGCTTGCGCGGCTCGTCGAGCGGGCGGGCGGCGCGGGCGATGATGAAGTCGGGCTGGATGCCGGCGGAGTTCAGCGTGCGCACGGCGTACTGCGTCGGCTTGGTCT
>CAZHHN010000023.1:0-18348 GCA_964532415.1 uncultured Gammaproteobacteria bacterium | reverse complement strand
TCCAGGAGGGCAACATCGGCCTGATGAAGGCGGTCGACAAGTTCGAGTACCGCCGGGGCTACAAGTTCTCGACCTACGCCACCTGGTGGATCCGCCAGGCCATCACCCGCGCGCTGGCCGACCAGTCGCGCACCATCCGCATCCCGGTGCACATGGTCGAGACCATCAACCGCTTCCAGCAGGTCGAGCGCCAGCTCATCCAGGACCTCGGCCGCGAGCCGCTGCCGGAGGAGATCGCCGCCGAAATGGGCGAGTCGGTCGAAAAGGTCCGCCACATCATCCAGATCTCCCAGGACACCGTTTCGCTCGAGGCCTCGGTCGGCGAAGACGACGAAGATTCGACGCTCGAGGACTTCATCGAGGACGTCAAGAACGTCAGTCCCGACCGCGCCGCCGCGTTGCAGCTGCTGCGTGACTACGTCAACGAGGTCATCAAGGACCTCAGCCCGCGCGAGCAGAAAATCCTGGAAATGCGCTTCGGTCTGACTGATGGCGTGGCGCACACGCTCGAAGAGGTTGGCAAGGAATTCGACGTCACCCGTGAGCGCATCCGCCAGATCGAAGCCAAGGCGCTCGAGAAGATCCAGGCGCATGTTGGGATCGCGCGTCTGCGGGACTACTGAATGCCATAGAAACAAAACCCCGCGATCAAACGCGGGGTTTTGTGCGCGAACGCACTTCAGCTTATGTAGCCGACGGGTCGTTCACCATCCTGGAGAGGAGCTCCGATCGCGTAATCGCTGAACAGGCTGACATCGACGTCGCGCACGCGCGTGTTCCAGGTGGAGCCGTAGAGCGCGCGGGCCTGCGCCTCCGTCTGGATCCAGCGGAGCGTACCATCCGGTTCGATGGCGTAGGTTTTGGGATCGCTCTGGATTTTCACGAGATAGGTTCCACCCTTGATTTTGACGTTTTTACCGAGCGTGATCGAAGCGAGCTGGTCGGCCGGAACGGTCAGAACCTTCGAAAAATCCTGCCCGAACCATGAACGATAGGTGGTTTCATTCGGGAAGGGAGACCGTCTGCCGCCCTGATACCAGTATACGGCCGAAAATGCGGCACTTTTGATCAGATCGCCCTCTTTCAGCGCGAAAAACCCTTCCGGCGCGACCGGCGGAGGATTGGGTGCCGGCGGCGGTACCGCCGGTGCCTCGCCGGACACCGAAACGGCGTTTACGATCGAGGCGTTCATGACCGTGAGCGAGTCGTTCAACGCTTCCGCCTTCAACTGGATCGAAGCATGGAGCGTTGGCGGCACCCAGACGTACACGCCCTGACTGACCGGCAGTTTGGCAGCGATCGTTTGGTAGCTGATACCGCCGTCGGACGAGTAGGAGAGCCGCACGGCGGTTACCTCTGCTTGATTGGAATACCAGGCGAGAACGGCCGGCGCGCCGGCCGGCAGCGTGCTGAGCGTGGCCGGTGCCGTCAGTGTGAAGACCGTGTCGACTTGCGGTTGAGGCGTGTTGCTTCCGGAGGTACGGAAGGTGAATGGGTTCGGGTAGCTGCCGACCACCAGGGCATTGCCGGCCGCATCGGTGGCCGCGATGCCGAACGCTTCGGTCACGCCGCGGCCATACGGCGCGTGCCCCACCGTCACCCGGTTTCCCTGGACGCCATACGTCCAGGAACCCGGGTTTTGGGAGGAGGAGGGGAGGAGACTGTCAGATTGCACCGGCTCGCTGAACGTCAGAGCCAGGTCGGCATCCCGGTCGGCATCGTACGTGCCGGCGACCGGAGACGACGAAAGCAAGACGGGTGCGGCTCGGTCGGTCAATGTCATCCCGGCGGGAATCTCGGAAAGCTCGGTCGCGCCGTCGCTTATGCCGGCCGCTGCGCCTTGCGGAGTGGACGCGATACGGAATCCTTCAACGGCCGTCGTTTCCGGTAGATTCGGATCGTTTTCATCGAGATCTATTTCGAGCGATGCGGGATCGGCACCCGAAGCCATGAATGCCCGATTGACCGTCAGCGCCTTCTCCCGATAGCTGACGCTGATTCCGGCAGAACCACGGACGGACCATATCTTCATGGACGGATTAGCAAAGGTCACGACTGCCCGGTCGATTTTACCGTTGTGATTGGCGTCGAACAGGGCGATCCCCGTCACCTGCCCCTGAGAAGTCTCGGCAGAGGCCGGTAGGACCGCGCTCAGCAAGGCAAGCGCCGTGACGAAGGCGAACGATTTATGAATACGCATAGGCCATCATCATAGCATTTTTTGCCCGGCGGAGGAAACGAAACCGCGGCCCTGCGGCCGCGGCGCAACTTCTCATTTCTTTTTGCCGACCGCTTTCTTTTTGGCGGCTTTCTTGGAGGCCGTTTCGGTCGGTACGACCGCGGCAACGGGTTTGGCTTCCGCTTTGGGTGCGGACGGGGCCAGCGACCTCATGATGGCATCCAGCTTGGCGTTGATCTGGGCGAGCTGAGCTGTGACCCGATCGTCGCCGACAGGTGCGGAGTGCTTGAAATCCTTATGGCCAGAGGTGCCCCCGTCTTTCCTGAAGCAATTCCGGCAGTAGACGGGCCGTTCGCCGGTGGGACGGAAAGGAACTTCGCAGTTGTCCCCGCAGGTGTCGCAGACCGCCTGATACAGCCTCTTTTCCTCGAATGGCCTGCCGCCGAAGTCCCGGTCCGTCCGGTGCGCCATCGGGGCATCATCCTTTTTGAAGCAGTCCCGGCAGTAGACGGGTTTGCTGCCGTTCGGCCTGAACGGCACTTCGCAGCTGTTGCCGCATTTGGCGCAGGTGGCGCGATACATCGGTTTATCGAAACTCCGGTTGTCGAAACCGCCCTTGAATCCCTGCCCACCGTTTTTATTTCCGTTCCGGCGATAGTTTTCCATGTGTAGAGATGCCTGAGTAATGCGACCGGGCAGTATGCCACAGCTTGCCGGTTTTGGCAAGGGCCGGCTCTTATGCGCCCCGGGCCGCCCGCTGCAGCGCTTCAATATCGAATTTCTTCATAGGCATCATGGCGCTCATCACCCGTCCGGCCTTTTCACGGTCAGGGTCGCCGAGAAGTTCCGGCAGAATATCCGGCACCACCTGCCAAGTCAGCCCGAACTTGTCCCTGAGCCAGCCGCATTGCTGCGCCGCTTCGTCCCCGCCTTCCGTCAGCCGGTCCCAGTACCGGTCGACGTCTTCCTGGGTCTGGCAATGGATGACGAACGAAACGGCGCCGGTAAAGGAGAAGACACCCGGTCCGCCGTTCAGGGCCGTGAACGGCTGGTCTTCGAGCTCGAAAGCGACCGTCATGACCGAACCCGGCTCGCGACCGTGGACTTCGCGGCCTGCCTCGGTATACCGCGTGATCTGCGTGATCCTGGAGTTCTTAAAAATCGATACGTAGAACTCGGCCGCCTGTTCGGCCTGATGATCGAACCAGAGGAACGGAGTGATTTTCTGCATGAGGATGGGGTTATTGATGCTGGATGAAGATCGGCTGCGGCGTCAGCCGGAGGATCGCTTCAGGCGCAAGAACGCGCGTGCCGGCCTGTTTGACGTCGTTCTTATAGAAAATCTTGAAGCCGGTGAACTGTACGGGCTCGTCGCGGATATAGGAGTTATAGGAGGCGTATTTGCGGTTCGGCGGGCCCCAGCCGTCCATATCCATGACGATCTGCACTTCCGGCAACGGCACGATTTTTCCGGCGTGCGTGACCATCGCCCGCGTATAGCGGTGGACGATCAGGACTTTGGGCGGCAGATGACGATCGCGCACCAGCGTGGCCAGATAGCCGGCGGCGGCGTTGACGTCGGCGGCGTCGACCGTCCCGACCGCCGTGCCCGGCGGCTGCCCGTATTTCATCCGGAATTCCGGGTCGAGCGCCAGATGCACCTGCGGCAAAGCGAGATATTTTTCCAGCCGCGTAATCTCTCCCTGCAGATCGGCCTTGCCGGATTGGACTTCGAGCACCACGATGCCGTCCGCCTTGGCGGCGAGCGCCAGCGCCTTGTCGATTTCGCTCTCGGGCATGCGTGCCCGGTAGAAGCCGTCGGGGCCCGGCGAGGCTTGGGCGGTGACGGCGATGTAATCGATGACGGGAATGACCGGAGTGGTCGGATCGGCGGCCTCCCATTTGCGGACTTCGGTGGCGAGCATCTCCAGCATCCGGTCCGGAGGATATTCGCCCAGTACGCCCATCCCCCGGCTCAGGAAATTTCCGTAATAGCCGACCAGACGATGGAATGGGAGCAGCGCCCCGTCATTCGGATAAGCGGCGCCCGCGACCGGCCAGCGCGGAGGTTTGGCGGGCGTGCCGGTGGCCGAAATTTCGGGACCCGAAGTCGCCGATCCATTCACGTGCGCCAGGCGACGCATGCGGCGATCGTATTCGGCCGTGTCCAGTCGCGCCGGCGGTGGGGGAACGGCGGAAATCTCCGGATGCTCTTCCGCATGGGTCAGGGGGCGGAACGTGTGGAAGAATAAGATCACCAACAGCAGAAAAAAGGTCGTCAACCCAACCGGGATGGCGGCTTTGCTGAGACGCTCCTGCGAGAAGAATTCTTTCGGGGTCATGATCTTTCCATCGCGAGTATCTCATTTTTCGCCGCGATGCGCCACTTGTCCGGATAAAACAGCCAAATCAAGAAAGCCGCCCCGGTTGGGGCGGCGTTCTTTATTGCTTCTCGCAATCGCACTCGTGGACCGGCTTCTTGCAGCCGGTGCACGTACCGTTCTCGGACGTCATTCCGCACTTGGGGCAGTTCTCGTTCATAACCCAAAAAATGAAGAGTGAGCAGGCCGGCCATGGCGGCCTGTCTCGTCTACGACGTACGAGCGCGCCCGATCTTACTTCGCTTTCGGCCTTTTGCGGGGGACTTTTGCGCCTCTCGCACGCGCTTCGGACAGGCCGATGGCGATGGCCTGCGCGCGACTCGTCACCTTTTTACCGCTGCGTCCGGATTTCAGGTCGCCGGCTTTGAATTCGCGCATGGCGCGTCCGACCTTCTTGCCGGCCAGCTTTCCGTACCTGGGCATAAGAGATGTCAAAAGGGATTATTCTGCGTGAGACGCATTCGATTCTGTTTTCTTTCAGGAATGAAAAAGCGCCGCATCGGCAAGACGATGGCGGCGCGGGTGTTCGTCAGGTGGGCGGAACCAGGCTCTCGGCCCAGCGGATCCAGGCGTCGGTTTCCACCAGCGACTGCGGCCCGCTTTTCTGCGGATCAAGATCGATTTCGAACTGGCTCAGCAGAGTGCCCCATGCCCAGCGCAACTCCTCGTGGTTGGCGAGTCGTGTGTGCCGTTTTAGATGGGTGACGATCTGTCGGAGCGCGGCATGTCCGAAACCCCTCAGGCTGCGGCCAGCTCTGGAGCGCGAAACCTTGGCCACCAGGCCGTGCGCATCAAAGATGATGTCGGCCTCGAAGCAATGCATCTCGTTGTGAATCTGGACGTACCGCAGGACGTCCGCCTGCTTCGGCGGCGCTTCAGGTATGAGTGCCAGCACGCAGGCTTCCTCCGCTCCGGTACTTCCCCACGACAGGGCGTCGGGCGGCTTCATTTCGAGCTGAACGATCGGGGATCGGTCGTTTTGGTAATCCACACAGATCAGCGCCGTCCAGCCCGGCCCGTGCGGAAACGTCGCATCGTCAGCTTGCCGCAGTTCTTCGACCAGAGGTTTGAGCCACGGGAACTCATGGAGCGTGCCGTCGACGGTGTGGTTACCCCAAATATCCGATGCGAGCGGCTGTTTCCGAATCACGAACGCCTGATTGACTTGCATTGCGCCTCCTGTCGGGGAGCATACGCAAACAAGGGGCAGGATGTCAATTCTCTTTACGCCTGGGCGCGCAGCAGCGCCGTAACGACGAGCAGTAGCACCGTGCAGATCGCAAGGAAGGCGATGGTGTAGACCGCCATCGCCACGGCTTCGCGCTTCCTGCCGTCGATGTACAACATGACCGGTTTTCCGAAAATCAACAGGCCCATCGTTGCCGCGGAAACGACCAGGAGAAGGAGGAATACGATCGGCGCGATCACGTTGTCCTTGTCTGGTCCGAAAATCCTGGAGGCGTTCTGCATGACCGTTGCCACGACGGCGACGTACAGGACCGCGAGCGCGGAAAAGACCAGACTCTGCTTGAGGATCGTCTTGTCAGGCATAGATGTGGTGCATTACGGCTTTTTGACCGCAATGTTGACCAGCCAACGGATGCCGAACTTGTCCGTGAGCATGCCGAACGTGTCGCCCCACGAAGCTTTCGTCAGCGGCTGGCCGATTTTGGCGCCGTCCGTCAGCTTGTCCCAGCAGCTGCGGAGCTCCGTTTCGCCGTCGCCGCTCAGGGAAATCGAAACGTTCGTGCCGGGGTTGAACGGCCAGTCCTTCGGGAGATCGGAGGCCATGAGCGTCATCCCGTTCCCGGCAACCAGCATGGCGTGCATGATTTTCCCGTCATCGCCCGGATCGTGCGGCATGCCGCCATCCTTGAAAGTGCTCATCGTCAGCGTTCCTCCGAAAACGGTGCGATAAAATTCCATGGCCTCTTTGGCGTTGCCGTCGAAGTTGAAGTAGGGATTCAGCCTGTTTTCCATGCGTTTTGGTTAGAGTTAAGGCATCTCGATGGTAACAAAATACGGCGGTTTAGGCGAAGCAGAGATGCCTGAGAAATGCGGACTATTCCGATTCCCGCGTTGAAACGCAGTCGTGCCTCGGTTTCCCGTTCTTATGCAGCTTTTTTTCGTGACCGTGCTTATCCAGGCAGGTATCGGGGGTTGTGACCCTCGTCTGCGTGACGGACAGGCCGCCAAGGAAGAGGGAATTACCGGAAATCTGTTCCATGCCATCCACCGAAAACTCGCCGTTCGCGACGGCCGGGCGGCTGGATTTTCCAGTCGCGGGATCGATGGTGACCTCGCCGCTCCCCATCCAAGCGAGGTTCAGGTGCAGCTCATGACCCGCAACGTTGAAATCTTTCACGAGCGTGGCCGTATCGGTTCCAGTTTGCCCGAACTCGCCCGGCAGCAACGGAGCCGATCCGGCAAAAGATGAGGAAATCCCGAGCTCACAGGCGCTTTCGTCGTCGGTCCAGAAGATATCGACAGCCTCCACTCCCGGACTGCCGATATCGATAACGCCGTCCCGGATGGTCACGCCGAAGACGAAATCCGAACAGCCCGAATGGGTGATGAAGGAAGCATCGGCAACCCGGCCGACGGTCACGGTCGTTTCGGCAGCCTGGACCGGCAGGGCCAAGGACGCCAAAAGCACGGTTACGGCACACGCATGCAAGAATCTCATGGGCGTCATTTCGTGATTGAATGCGTACGGGCTAGTGCAGGCCGTGTTGATTGAAGCACTGCGTGTACTCCCGGTCTTTTTCGACGATGTGCCGCGTATGCCAGCTGCCGGCGAACACGGCAAACTCGCGGCAGGCCTGGTTGGCGAGGCCGGAAGAGGACAGGACCGCCTGGCTCGCTTCCGCGAATAAGACCTGGATACGCTGCAAATACCAGGCGTGCGCAGCCAGGTGGTCGAGATCCGTGCAATCGAAGGCGTGCATGTACCCTTCCTCGTCCTTAATGTGATAGGTGTTGTAATTCATAATGCCATCCAAGAGCTGATGGAGACTGGTGGCATCTCCCTGCGTCGTTCCGCTGATCCGATCCAGAAGCTGGTTCACGTGCATGAAAAGATGGCGATGCTGCTCATCGAGAGACCTCACGCCCACGCTCATTTCTTCCGTCCAGATAAACATACGCTACGGGTTTTATATTGAAGCACCGCACTTGGCCTTAAGGGCGTGCGGTTTACGCCGCTTCCGCTGCGTCTTTCAGGAGCCGTCTTGCCAACTTTTCCGACGATTGCGGATTCTGACCGGTGTACAGGCTGCCATCGACCACAACGTACGGGAAAAAGGGCAGAAGCGCTTTTGAATATTTGACGCCCAATTCTTTCAATTTATCCTCGAGCAGCCACGGCGCTTTCCAGGCGAAACGGTTCAGCAGCTCTTCGGCATTTGACAAACCGGTCATATGCTTTCCGGCAAAGGGAGTTTTCCCATTCCCCCCGGCGGTGGCGACGATGGCGGCGGGCGCGTGGCAGAGCAGCGCCAGCGGTTTGCCCGATGCCAATCTCGCTTCAAGCAGCTTGGCCGATATCCGGTCATGCGCCAAATCTTCCATGGGACCGTGCCCGCCCGGGTAAAAAACGATATCGTAGTCGTCGACCTGCACGCCGCTAAGCGACAGGGGATGGCTAAGTTGCCCCTCTATGCTTCTCAAATAGCTTTTTATCCCGCCAATTTTCCAGGGAAGGCTGCCGCCTTTGAGGCTCAGGCTCAGGGGATCGAGCGTCGGTTTTTTTCCGTCCGGAGTCGCAATCGTGACGTCCCAGCCGGCCTCCGTAAAAATTCTATGCGGTGTTGCGACCTCTTCCGCCCAATAACCCGAAGGATGTCTTTCACCGTCACGCAGCGTCCAATGGTCCGCCGCGGAGATGACGAAAAGGATTTTTTTCATGTGATAAGCATAACACAGGCTGGTTCCGGCAACGCGCCTCCACCCATGAGACGCAAAACAAAATCCCAGCATTTCAATGGAGGGCATTTGGTGCTGCCCGTCCTTACTGGGGTGGACTTGGTTTATTGATCCATCGATAAGGGATCCGCCCACAACTTTGTTGTAAACTATTGACAAAAACGTCTTTTTATGCTATCCTTATTACATTGCAGTACCCCCAACCCAAAACTTGCCGTCAAATTGATGGCTTCCAGGAGAGGCGACCATGCGCGAGAACCACCAGCACCTGACCGCAAAGACCGTGGCGAGCATCCGCAGTTGCATCGAGGAGTTGCGCCGCGGCGTGAGCAAATACGAAGTGCTGCGGCTGATGCTGTGGCAGGAGAACGTCCATCCTCAGGCATTCGGCGTCACTTGGCACACCCTGCGCTACCTCGGCCGCCACGCCGAGAAACAGCAGGTGGAGGCTTACCTCGAGGATCCGACGAAGTCCGACCGGGTAGTCGAGAACGCCTTGCGCCGCGCCAACCTCCATCTGAGCCGGGCGGGACTGGAGCCGCTCCGTCTCGGTTACAACGAACACGGCAATCTGTCTTACGTGGCGTGATGCCGAAATCGCTCGGCTTCATCGCAGGACGCAACGACAGCCGCCGATACATCTCGCGCACCTGCGCGGCAAAGAGCACGCTCGCTCACGCCGTCCGGATGCGCTCTTTGTTTAGTGATTCTCATAGCTATGCAAGGTTAAAACCTTGACAGCGCATCGGTGGTTCCGATAGCGTAGCGCTGCGTTCCTTGGAAATTAGGTCGGATTGGACCGAGCCATGTATCCCAGGAAAGAAAGGTCAGCAATGTTGAAGAAGCCAGAGTTCCTCTCAGCCGCCATCGTGTTGCTCGTAACGATTGTTCCGCACAACGTTTACGCGGGCACGTACACCTACAACAGACCCGCAGCGGTCAATTACGCGCTGACATGGTGTGGCGGCCGAAATCCCAATTACGTTTCATTTCAGGAGGACTGCACGAATTTCGTGTCGCAATCCCTACTGGCGGGCGGGTGGCCGGAGAAGGGGAAGTATAACTACCAGAGTTCATCCTCGTGGTACTACGACGGCGGGTCATACCCGCTGTTCACGTATACATGGGCCGGGGTTCAGAACTTCTACAACTTCATCAATATCGGTTCTGCCCGTGGGCACGCGCTTTCTTTGGCTCATAAGCCTTGGAATCAGTATTTCCGGCCCGGCGATCTTGTTCAGGCCGATTGGAACCGGGATGGCATATGGGACCACACGATGATCATTGTGAACGTCACGAGTACCGACATGATTGTGGTCTATCATTCGAACGATAGTTGCGGCACTTCTCTGACGCAGTTAATGAACCAAAATCCGAACGCCTTCTACATGGCTACGCTCTCTACGATCAATTCACCGAGTAGAGGGTCATTCAATAGGCCAAGCGCATCCTATCTCCGAAAGCTTCCGGAGATATTTTATATGCAAGGCTCAATTTAAAGGACGGTAATCAAGGATTCCTTGTCCTGATCCGGTCGATTTCCATCACCTCCTCCTTGCGAGGGTTGACCATTGGGATGATTTTTTCCATCTGTAAATCCACCCCATTGATATGGAACAAGAACAGATAGGGTTGATGGCCATCAATGATCGAAGGGGCGTAGACAAGTGCATCAGCGAGCATGCCGACAGTCCCGTCTAGGCCGCGATACTCTCGTGGCTGGCTAAAAGAAGGAGGACCCACCATCAGGCGCTTCAAGGCATCGGGCGTGCTTGCAAGTTGTTTTTTTAGACTCTCAGTGTATTCTCCGGCATAATAATCCCTGATCATATCTTGCATTTGATGCACTCGTTTTAGATCGAGCGCTGCAAAGGTTATGCCTGCTTTAGCGAGGTCTTTCTGCGGGACATAAAACGCATCGTCAACGACCGTGCATTTGGGCGTTGATGTAGTGACGTAAACGATGGCGGAAAGAAACGCGGTGAGTGTGAGACTGCCGATGATCGCGGCATAAAACCACTTCTTATTTTGTTGGATCATAGGTGGATTTATTCTACCACATCACGCACGAAATACCGTTTTATCACTTCGCGGGCAACCCGTGGGCAACGGCCGGGGTGGTATTCGGCGGCACGGGAAAGCTAACAACCCCGCCCGCCGTGTCTTCTATTGCTTTCCGACAAGCCATTTTAAACTTTTCATCTTTAGGATGGTCAATTACATAAGAACTGCGATTGCTGAATATAGAGGGCATTTGGTGCTGCCTGCCCTCCCAGGGGCGGGTTTGGTTTATTGATTCGTTCAGTGGAACAATCTTTAAACTTACTTACCCGAATACCAATACCTTGTCGCTTTCTTCAACTATTTTGAGTAAGTCTTTCATGGTGGAAACGGGGCAGGCCTCCGGTCCCTTTTTGCCTCGGATTTCCAGACACGATCCGCAGACAAGAATCTTTCCGTTCAATTCTCTATACTCAAAAACTTTCTTGGAAAGGTCAAAATGTTCCGTATCTGGAATCGTATCCAGCTCAGTGCCTTCATTCATCAAAAAGATCGTCACCGCATGGTCGGCTTTCAGCGAAGTGATGCCGAGTCGGAATGTATTCCAAATGTGTTCCGGTTTATTGGATTGTAGAATGATGCCGATTTTCATATCGTTCAGCGAAAAGCGTTATTAGAGAACAGCGTATCAGTTCTGCTTCCCACTTGGGTATAGCAAAAACACCCAGTATTTACTGAGCGCTTTTGCTGGCTCCGCGTCGTGCAGGATATTAGAATTGCGATTTCTGCTTACGAAAAGCGCCTTGTCCTACCAACCCTCACAGTGTCAGATTTAATTTATTGATTCTACGGTTCAGCCGGCGCTCCGATGCTCTGTGGGGTTATCTTGGAACCAGTACGTTACAACGGTTTTTCGCCTCTGATGACCCTCACGAGCACGACGATGATCGCGATGACGAGCAGAAGATGGATGAAGGATCCGACGTGGAAGGCAAAGAATCCAAGCAGCCAGAGGATGAACAGGATGACGGCAATGGTCCAAAACATAGTACCAATTTAGGGTTGATGCCGACCTCTCGAAATCTTGGCCGAGGCCGGCTTAATTTAGGAGGAGGCTGAGCTGCAGGGGTGTCGAAGATGGATCCGCCAAGCTACCGGCACACCGGGGGGCCTCATCAAAATTAGAGCTTTATCGAGAAAAGCATGCGATACGAATCCATTCATCGAAAATACAATTAAGGATTTATGACGAATGAATCATACCATAGGCGATCGGCAGCGGGGACATTTAACGCTGCCCATTCTTACAGAGGCAGATTTGATGTATTGATCCCGGTCCTCGACAAGAGCATCGGTGCAAAAAAACACACCGTCGTCGACGGTGTGTGCGGGGAGCTGGATCTCCGGAAGACTCCGAATTTCACGCGGTGACGGTCACCGTCTGCTCGGCCACGAAGGCGGGATCGGCCCGCAGAGTTTCGATGCTTTCATTGGAGGGGTCGCCATCTACACCGTATGTCAACAGAGACGGATTAAACTCGATGAAGATGTGGTCTCCTGGGATCGTGATCCCGATATCCGACATCGAACGATCCTGGAAATTACAGCTGTCCAAGCTGATCCAGCCGCCAGCAGCCGTCCAGACTGCCATGAGATGGTTGTCGGGATCCTGGCTATTCGGCTGATAGACGGATGCGAGTGTCAGGCCGACTGTCGGCGTGATGACACTCACGTGTGCGACCCCGTCGAAAGGTCAAGCGTGCTCACGGCGGTCATGATTGGGATCAAGAAAGAACGGGAAAGGACGCGTTTCGGATTTGTCTGCACTTCATTCTCCTGTGAACGGTGAGCCGCCATGATACCACGATCTCTTCGTCATACATTCGAATTTTGGCTTACGGAAAGCAAAACACACCATTTGCGTGATGTGTCTTGCTGGCTCCGCGTCGTGGAGGACGTCAGAACTGCGGTTGCCGGACATGAAGGATATCTCGTTCTGCCGGTTCTCACAGGGCCAGGTTTGGTTTATCGATACTCGCTTGACACGCTGTTTGAATAACCCCTAAGCTCCTTCAGCCCGGCATCATGTCGGGAATATTGTACGAAAGGAAGCAAGATCGATGCGACAGAGAATGGCACTTTTGATCATTGCATTTACAGGAACGATGTCTGCGGGGTGCGTCGCGGATATAGGCGACTCGACATCGGGCGACGGGGGTGATGCAACCAGTGACCCGGCCGTAACCGACATCAAGCCAACGGTGCTCGCGGTCACTTCCGGGAACTACTCCGCAAGTGCGGCTGTCACGTATGCGCTGACGTATTGCAAGCCTACCAAGACCACGAATACGACCGGGTTCGAAACGACCGGGTACAACAAGTTCTACGAGAGTTACCCGAGCGATTGCACGAACTTCGTGTCCCAAGCCCTGGCGTTCGGGGGCTGGCAGCCGGTCGGCGGCACGTGCTGGTGGTGCAGCAGCTCCTGGTACTACCTCAGCGCGGGTGACCACAACAGGAGCAACTCCTGGGCTGGCGTCAGCGAGTTCCGGGATTTCATGATCAACTCCGGAAGGACCAACGGTGCCGTGTCCATTCCGCAGAACCTCTCGACCATCCCTCGATTCTATGCGGGCGATGTGATCTTGGTGGATTGGGAAGGAGACGGCGCCCTGGACCACGCGTACTTCGTGACGGGGCAAGCCGGCGACGATGTCTGGCTCGCGGCCCACACGACAAATCGTTGCGGCGACATCACCCTCAGGCAGGTACGTCAACAGAAACCCGCTGTGGTTTTCCAAGGGTACAGGCTTCGCGCCCAATACTAGCGCTCACCAACTCTCTATAAAGAGGCACCCGCCATTGGGTGCCTCGTTTTTTTCGAACTCGGTATGGGGGAAACTACAACTTTGCTTCGCCTCTCTTGAACATGCCAACTGGTGCCGATTCGTAAGTACTCCCGTCTTCCCCCGTTGGCGTGACCCCTGCGAGCCGATACCCTGCACCTTCTTGGCGGAAGAAAAAGACGTTGCCCGTCGCCCCGACATTCCCGACTCCTGGCACGAATGCCGAAACGCTCGTGATCACGGCTACGACGCCGTCCAGGCCCTTATACGCCCGCGGTGCGCTGAAGTTCGGGTCCACGTCAATCCCTTTTTTCAGCGACATGAGGATAGCTGCATACTTTTTCTTTTCCTCGGCGGTGGATGCAGAGGCCATTTCCGCCTCGTACTTCTTGGGGAGCGTCTCGCGATAGCTGGACGTGTAGTAGCCCCGGATAGATTCAAGCATCATCTCCTCGTTCTGCTGGTTCAGGTGTGCGTACATGATACCATCTGCTGCCATATATTCGGGCGGTCGGCAGAAGGCCTTGGGGTCGAAGCAGGAGGACCCTTCTCCTTCAGGTCGTTTTGCGGTCATGACTTGCCAAAAGAACGACGTCGCGGTCACCAATGCCAGGCTATAAACTGCGATGAGTGACCAAAAATAGGCTCGTTTCATGATTTGTTTGGATTCGACTAGTGCCACTTCAATATAGATAGCCTAGCTCGGAGAGGCGGGCCGCGTCAACCAAAAGTTTTTGAGCATATCAGCGCAAGAAGCAACATCAGAGAACAGTCTATCAGTTCTGTCTCCCACTTGGGTATAGCAAAAAAGCCGCTAATTAAAGCGGCTCTTTTGCTGGCTCCGAGGCTGGGATTCGAACCCAGGACCAATGGATTAACAGTCCACTGCTCTACCGCTGAGCTACCTCGGACCGAACGGCGACATCATATACCGAGCGTACCGAAACCATCAAGAGGGGAGCGGGCCAGTATTCTGTCCCCTCAAAAACGTGGTAAAATGGCGGAAAGCCTTAATTATTCCCCATGCAACGCCGCATCCTTCTCTTTTCGCTCGTGCTCGCGTCCACGCTGTTCGGGCTCCGTCACGCCGCTTTGGCCGCCCTGCCGGCCGGGGGCATTCTAATCAAAGCCGGCGGCCCGGCCGTCTATTGGTATTCGCACAACGGCAGCCGTTATGTTTTTCCGAATGAGAAAGTCTACAAGAGCTGGTATCCCGATTTCTCGGGCATCCTGTTGGTCAGCGACTCCGACTTGGCCTCGATTAAAATCGGCGGCAACGTGACCTATCGGCCCGGCACGCGCCTGGTGAAAATCACGACGGACCCGAAAACCTATGCCGTCGATGCGCACGGGAACCTGCGCTGGGTGAAATCCGAATCGGTCGCCGCCCAGCTCTACGGCTCGGATTGGAACCGCAGGATCGACGATATTCCCGACGCCTTCTTCGTGAACTACACCGTTGGCACGCCGATCAGCGCCAGCACCGATTTCTCCCCCGCGGCCGCCACCGCTGCGGCGACCGACATTGACACGGATAAATCGGCGACTCCGCCGGTGCCGCCCGTGCCATCGCCGACGGCTTCCGCGCCGGCGGCCCCGGTTGCCGTTCTGCCGGCACCGACCGGAACGAACGACGATGGCCTGGTGATCGCCGGAGCGCAGAACCTGATCCTCGGAAAATTCACGCTGACGGCCGCGCTTGAAGCGCTGCAGCTGACGAAAGTGCGCGTTTCTTTGCTGAACCCCGGCAGCGCGGCCGATGTGCTGCGTATGCGGCTGTATGACGGCGATGCGCCCGTCTCGGGCGATGCGGTCGTGGACTCGTCCGGCAACGCCGATTTCAGTGGCGTGTCATTCGTCATTCCGCGCAACGAAAGCCGGGTGCTGACGGTCGCGGCCGACCTGAACACCATCGCCGGCGGAGGTGCGTCGGGCGACGACGTTTCGATCAAACTGCATGTGCCGGCGTCCGATGACGGCAGCTACGAACTGCACGGTGTGAACAGCGGCACGGTCCTGAAGAGTGGCTCGGGCGGCGACAAATCCGCTTTCCAAAAGCTGTTCCGCAAGACGGTGCCGGTGATCGCCAACGTCGCGCTTCCGACCGCCGCGCTCACGAACGGGGACGTCATCGCCTCGCGTTTCGGCGTCACGGCCAATCCGGCCGAACAGGTCTCGCTCAAGAAACTGACCTTCAACGTTTCGAAAACCGCCACGCTCGGGGTCGGCTCGGCGGGTTTGCGCGAGATCGGCTCCGGATCCAATCTTGCCTCAGCGGTTTCGCTCGCTCCCGAGTGCGCGGGTGGCGCCGGTACGGCGTGTGTCGTCACTGTGACGCTCTCGTCAGAGCAGGCGATCGCCGCCGGAACGACCAAAATCTACGAATTGCACCTGACCGTCACCGGCGCGGCCGGCTCCTCGAGCATCCTGACCAATCTGCTGGGCGATACGCTCGACATGGTCGGACAGCTTTCCGGCAGCGGAACGCAAATCGCCGGCCTCTCCCGAAACTTCATCTGGTCGGACAATGCGGGCGTGCCGCACAATGATGCCGATAACGGTTCGGCGGACTGGATCGACGGCAAGGATGTGCGCATCCTTCCGAATGACGTGCAGGGCCTGATCAAATCCTGATCAACGCAACAGCGTCGCGGGATCGACCCAGTCTTTCAGCGCTTCCCGGTTTTGAACGTAGCCGCGGATGTCGATGGCGCGGCCCCGATGAACGCCGAAGTGGAGATGCTTCCGCTCGCCGTCGGTTTCCCGGCTGAAGCCGCGGCCAAGCACGGCGAAGGTCTCTCCGGCTTTCAGCATCTTTCCGGTGGCCGCGACGCTTGAAAGGCGCAGATGGCCGTAGATGACGGTGACGTCTTCCTCCGCGATCCGGCAACGCTGAACCGCCACGCCGCCATAGCCCGTGGCCGATTCTTTCAGCGCCAGCACGCCGTCGCAGGTGGCTTTGACCGGTACGTCCGCAGCCTGTTCTTCAGGCGTCGTTTCGAAATCCAGGGCGGTGTGATAGCCCGAGAAGCGTTCCGGCTGGACCGGCGAATCGGCAGGCGAAACCTTCAGGCCGAAATCTTTTTTCGTGACGCGTGCCAGTGCATCCGATAACGGTTCGGTCAGCGCGGGCCGATGGACGGCGGCTGCCGGCTTGGACGCCGTGTTCGAAGCCGAGTCCGCAACCCCGTCCGACACCGTCGAGACCGGACGGGAAACCGGCGCCGGTCCGCAACCGGCGCCGACCAGGCTCAGGCCGGCCAAAAGAAAGATGATCCGGTGTCGCATGCCTTCACGATACTCCGCTCCGTCGAAAACTGGTAGAATAGGCGGCATGGGACTCAGGGAAAATTTGCAAAAAACGCTTGAGGGCGAGGTCTCCGACGATGCGGCGACGCTGGCGGCCTATGCGCACGACGCCAGCCTGTTCGAGAGCCGCCCGCGCCTGGTAGTCGCTCCGAGAGGGCCGGCGGATGTCGAGCGCCTGGTGGCATTCGTCAATGCCCATCCCGAAGAACGCCTTTCGATTACCGCGCGCTCGGCCGGTACCGACATGAGCGGCGCGGCCATCGGCGAATCGCTCGTCGTCGATTTCTCGAAGCATCTCAATCACCTGAAAGAAATCGGGGACGGGTTCGCGATCACCGAACCCGGCGTTTTCTACCGCGATTTCGAACGGGAAACGCTCAGGACCGGCCAGCTGCTGCCCTGTTATCCGGCTTCGCGCGAGCTTTGCACGGTCGGCGGCATGGCGGCCAACAATTCCGGCGGGGAAAAATCGCTGCGCTATGGCAAGACAGAGCGCTTCGTGGAAAGCCTGACCGCCGTGCTGTGCGACGGACATTCGTACGTTTTTGGTCCGATCGACCGCGGCGCGCTCGATCGCAAAATGGCCCAGGACGATTTCGAAGGCCGGCTCTACCGGGAAACGCATGCGCTGATCGAAGCGCACTACGACGCGATCAAGGCGGCCAAGCCGGACGTTTCGAAAAACTCGGCGGGCTACAATCTTTGGGACGTGTGGGATCGCCGGACATTCGATCTGACGAAGCTTCTGGTCGGTTCGCAGGGCACGCTCGGACTGATCACCGGGATCCGCTATCGCCTGGTGCGCGCCGAACCGCATTCCAGGCTGATCGTCGTGTTCCTCCGCGATTTTGGCCGCCTGCCGGAGATCGTGAATGCCGTGCTGAAGCACCGGCCGGAGAGCTTCGAATCGTACGACGATCGCACGCTCCGCTTCGCCATCCGCTACTTTCCCGACATCTTAAAACGAATGAAAGGCGAGAATCCGTGGTCGCTGCTCTGGAGTTTCCTGCCGGAAGCGAAGATGCTGCTCTCCGGCGGCTTCCCGAAACAGGTGTTGCTGGCCGAGTTCACCGGCGCGACGTCAGAAGAGGTCGACGCCAAGATCGCCGAGGCGCTTCGGGAGCTGGCTCCGCTCAAACTGAACCTACGCGCCACCAAGAGCGAAAAAGAAGCGCAGAAATACTGGGTCGTGCGCCGCGAGAGCTTCAATCTGTTGCGGCGGCATTTCAAAAAACGCCGTACGGCACCCTTCATCGACGATTTTTGCGTGAAGCCGGCACAACTGCCGACGTTCCTGCCGGAACTCTACGCCATTCTTGACCGTTACAAACTGCTATTGACGGTCGTTGGGCACGTGGGCGACGGCAATTTCCACATTATTCCGATCATGGATCTCGGCGATCCCAAGACGCCCGGGACCATCCGTACGCTCGCCCGGGAAGTCTACGAACTGGTCTTCCGCTACGGCGGTTCGATGACCGGCGAACATAACGATGGTTTGGTGCGCGGGCCGTACCTTGAAAAGATGTACGGCCAAGAGGTCTTCGGGCTGTTCCGACGGGTCAAGGAAATTTTCGATCCGCGCGGCATTTTCAACCCGCGCGTCAAAACCGGCGCCACATTGGATTACGCCATGGCGCATCTGAAAAAATCTTAGGTTCAAGACTAGGACAGCGGCTCACTCGGGTCGCTGTTTCTGTTTGAATAA
>CAZHHN010000022.1:0-18808 GCA_964532415.1 uncultured Gammaproteobacteria bacterium | reverse complement strand
CCTGCTGGTCGGCCTAGCCATCAAATTTGGTGGCACGAGTTAGTACTTACCCTTTCCTTCCAGCGTCAGTGCGGCGCCAGTGCCGCCGGCGGGAGCGACCCCGATCGACAGGTGCGCATCGGCGGCGGAAGCCTGTCGCGGCTCCCCGATCGCGCCGCCGCCGGCAAGCGCCTTGTCGATGCCCTGAAGCGGGGCGGAAAGCGGCCCGTCTCCGACCGGGTTGTAGCCGTTGATCGTTTCAACGCCATCGGAGAAGCCGTCGTGATCGCTGTCGGCCGCGTTCGGGTCGGTGCCCAGGCGGCTCTCGAGATCGTCCGGCAGCCCGTCGCCGTCGCCATCGGGCATCATCAGCGCCGGCGCGGCAGCGGAAAGGCTGTTTCCCGGGCGAGGTACGACGAAGCGCCATCGGCTGGCGCCGACGGGATCGAACGGGAGGACGCTTCGGACGAGCGGCGGCATCTCGGACGGGGAGAGCGACCCTGCGATCTCGCTGTTGACGGCGGTCCGGATGGCCCCCAGCGAAGCGCGGTCGAACAGACCGAACAGCGCTTTGTCATCGGCGGCCATGCCCTGGCGTTTCAGGAAAGCCGCGCAATCTTCCCGCGCGCCGATGCCGGCATCGAGGCAGGCGCGCGACTGGTATTTGGCCTCCAGCCAGCCGGAACAGCGCTTCTCCGACACGCCGGACTTCTTGCATTCGAGGGCAAGCGTGGCGGAGACGGGAGTCGACGGGGAGGACGCGCCGGTGACGACGGAGGAAGAGGAAGGTCCTGGCGCGAGAGGCGCGATTCGGCGCGGCGGCAATGGAGCCGTGGCGGAAGAGGTTGGATGTTCAGGCCGCACCGATACGGTCGGCGCGCCGGGTGATTTTGGGACGGAGATTCCCTGCGTTCCGGTGGCCGAAGGCGCGGTCGCCTTGCCTCGGAGGAAGAAGCGCCGGTCTTCGGAGAAGACCATCATGCCGTCGACCGTCGCGCGGGCGCGCACGTCGTACCTGCCGTCGGGTCCCGTGAACAACCCGCTCCAGAAACCGCCGTCGGGCGTCCCGGTCGCGGTCACGGTCATTTCCGCCCCGTTTCCGTCGCGCACCACGAAAATGACGTCTTCAGGCAGCGCGTCTTGGACGCTGGCATAAAGCGGCATGATTCCTTCGAAGGGCGCCGATTGTCCTTCGAAGGGCGCCAGCAGCCGGACGTCCGCCGCCGGCTCTTCCGCGACCGAAACGGATGTCGGGGAGGCCTCCGGCGGCGCGGCGATCCGGAAGCCGCGCTGCATGTCGAACTCGCTGACGAAGCCGTTCTCGAGCGAGGCGCGCGCAGACAGCATGTACGAACCCGATGCGCCTTCGAATTGCGCGTTCCAGAGACCTGCTTCGGAGGCCGCCGGAAGATTGCGTACGTTCCCGGCAGCATCTTGCACGACGAAGACGACCCCTACGGCCGTCGCGTCGGTAATACGCGCCATGATGCGTACCGGCCCGATCTGTTCGGCATCGGCAAGCGGGAAGAGGAAGGCAAGTACCGGTGGCCGTTTCGGCGGCATGGGTTGATTCGCGGGTGGCGGCAGTGCGGCGGCCATTCCCGTGGCGTCTGGCGGAGCGGTCAGGTCCGATGCTGGTTCGATGACCGGCAGCGGCGGATGCGCCGGTTCCGTGCCGGTGGCGGCCGTCATGACTGCGGCGGAAGAGCCGGCGGGTCGTTCGGCAAGCGTTGTGACGGCGCGCAGCATGTGCGGTCCGGCCAGGAGCGTGAAGAACAGCGCCAGCGCTCCCAAAGCGATGGCACGGCGCTCCCGGGCGCCATCGAGACGGACGATGCGTTCCTGAAGCCACTGGCGAAGGGTGCTCATGGGGTCGATTTCGATCGAATCGTATCACGAAAGGACAGGGGACGGCAGGCCGTGCTATCATTTTCGAAGAACGCTTATGTCGAAACGCCCCCGACTCATCCATCTCCTGCTGATCCTGCTGGCGCTTGCCGCCCTGGCCTGCGGCGCGTGGTGGTATACGACCACCAGCGACCCGGTTTCCGGCATCGAAGCGCCGGCGGGCGGCGCGCGCCTGTCCGGGAACGCATCTTCTTCTCCGTCCGTTCCCGCCGATGCGCTGCTGTATTTCCCGAATGCCAGACTCGGCTCCGATCAGGAGTGCGGCAGGGTTTTTCCGGTCCACCGGGAAATCAGCGATACGGTCAACGACAGCGCCGTGTTCGAACTGCTCAAGGGTCCGACGGACGATGAAAAGAAGCTCGGATACGGCACGGCGATCCCGGATGGCGTTGCCGTACGCTCAATCACCAGGCGTAAAGCGGCGGATGGCATGGTGGTCGTGATCGATTTCGATGCCGGTATGAAAAAAGCGGCCGGATCCTGCCGCGTGGCGTCCATCCGGGCGCAGATTGAACGCACCGTTCAGGCCGTCGATCCCGCGGTCAAAACTTCCGTCGTCATTTCTGTCGACGGCGACGCGGCAACGGCCCTCCAGCCATGACCATGAAAGACGCCAAACTCTCCGGTCACGACATCGAGGTGCTCTACGCCGCCGGTTGGGCCGCGCTGCAGGCCGGCATGCTGAGCGACGCCGAAGAGAATTTTTTGGGCGTGCTCGCCAGCGATCCGCGTCATGCCGATGCCCTGAACGGCCTCGGGCGCGTGTATTTTCATGAGAAACGCCTGGACGAAGCCGGGGCGATGCACGCCAAGGCCCTGGCCGAACTGCTGAAGTTCTACGGAGGCAAACCGCCCGAACGGACCGACTGGGACGCGCCGCACGATCGCGCTCTTCTCCGGGCCATGCACGGTCTGGCGCTTACGGCCTTCCGTCGCGGTGACGTGAAGGAAGCGGAAAAGCGTTTTCACGAAATTCTTCGGTTGAATCCGGATGACAACACCGGCGTGAAATTCCTGCTGGCCGACATCGGGCGCGGCCGCAAAACCTGGGATCAGGGCGGTTAAAAAAACGTCTCGCGCGAAGCGGGGCGTTTTACGAACGGTGCCGAAAAGTGATGCCGAAGCCGTGGTTCAGGATATCGCGCCGTTGCTCCAGCACATTTCCGCTATCCGGCGGCAAAGGCATCATCAGCGACAACCGCGGGTAGCGATCGTCGTCCCAGAGCGGCCTGATCTGCCGAATCGTTGTGACATCGTAGGCCCCAGACAGCACGACGCCGTGCGTCGCGTGGAAATGCTCATAGAGCGTTGCGAGGTACCTCTCGAACACGTCTTCCGGGAAGCCGTCGGTACAGAAGACGAAATCTGTTACTAAGGGCGTGAAGCGCCGAAGAGCGTGCGCGAGCGCGCGCGGGTTCCATCCCATGCCACCTGCCATGGCCTTGGTGACAGGCATGAACAGGCGGCAGTTCGGCCATGCCTGGCGCACATCCGTATAGCACGTGCGCCGGGACCACGGGTCGTTGCCTTGGCCGAGGTCCAGCAGGCCATCGACGACAACATCCTCCATATCCGCCAGCCGGTCGGCGGTGAGATAGATGCTCGAGACGGTCAACAGGCGGATGCACTGCGCACCCGGCGCCTGGGCCAAGATGTTGTGGGCGGACTCGAAATCCAGCTCATCGCCCACCGTGGCACCGACCAGGATTTTCCTGTGCCCGTAGGTGGAATGAACCGCGTTGTTCAACACATGTGGGCTGAGGAGATCGGTGACCTCCCCGGGATGCCGGAAACCGGTGTAACCAACGAAAGGTACGGGTGCAGTCATAGCTCCTCCCCGCCTGTGCGGCGTGCCAGCTTGGTAGCACGTTTCTCCGGGCCGCGTCAATGCGTTAGAATGCCTGCATGCCGCCGGAACCCAAGGCACTCTCCGTCTCGCAATTCCTGGAAACGCTCAACATCTCTTTCGCCGAGGCGCTTTTTCCG
The DNA here is from genome assembly GCA_964532415.1 of uncultured Gammaproteobacteria bacterium. Classification (GTDB taxonomy): domain Bacteria; phylum Patescibacteriota; class Patescibacteriia; order SG8-24; family DYFX01; genus DYFX01. The sequence continues at coordinate 14,935 of CAZHHN010000022.1, read as the reverse complement.
TACGGCGTCTCGGTCGAAGGCGAAGTGGCGCAGTACAAGGTCAGTCAGGGGAAATGGATCTGGTTCGATCTCAAAGATGAGACGGGCTTGGTTTCGTGCTTCGCGACCGTCTGGCAGCTCAGGCAGCCGCTTGAAGACGGCATGAAAGTGCGCGTCCACGGCATGCCGAAAATCTACGCCAAGACCGGCCGTTTTTCGCTGAACGTCGACCGCGTCGAGATGGTCGGCGAAGGCGCGCTCCGCCGGGCGTTTGAACTGCTCAGAAAGAAGCTCGAAGCGGACGGCCTGTTCGCGCCGGAACGCAAGCGGCCGCTCCCGCGTTTTCCGGAGCGCATCGGGCTGATCGCCTCGACCGAGTCGGCGGCCTATTCCGACTTCCTGCGCATCCTCGGCAACCGCTGGGGCGGCATGAAGATCGCCAGCGCGCACGTGCAGGTGCAGGGGCGGAACGCCGTCGACGATATCGTCGGCGCGTTTGCCTGGTTCAACCGCCACCCCGAACTGGCGGACGTGATCGTGCTCACGCGCGGCGGCGGATCGCTCGAGGACCTGCAAGCCTTCAATTCCGAGGAAGTCGCACGCGCCATTTTCGCGTCCAGGGTTCCGGTCGTGGTCGGCGTGGGCCATGAGCGCGACGAATCGCTGGCCGATCACGTCGCCGACCTGCGCGCGTCGACCCCCTCCAATGCCGCCGAGCGGCTCGTGCCCGATCGTCGGGAAACGGCGCGGGAGCTCGGAGCGTTCGTCCGGACGATGGAGGGCGCGGTTGAAAAAGAAATCACCCGGCGGCGGCATCACCTTGCGGAGATCGAGCATCTCCTCCAAGGCCACGTGCGTTCGGCCCGCGCCGAGTTCGATGCCGTCATGGCCGATCTCGAGCGTTGTTTCCTCGGCTTCGGCGCGCGCGTGCAGAAGCTGTCTTCGGAAATTGAGCGCGATGAGCGGCTGCTGCGTTCGCTCGATCCCGGCGCCGTGCTCCGGCGCGGCTACGCGATCGTGCGCGGGCGCAATGGACGCGTACTGCGCGACGGCGCGCTCGTGGACAGGGGAGCGTCCGTTGCCGTACAATTGGCGAAAGGTTCGCTCGACGCCGAAGTCGTGCGCGCGTATCCCGCCGAACGCCTATGACCGCCAAGGCCGCCGTCAAAACCAATTTCGCCGAAGCGTTCAAAGAGCTCGAGGAGATCGTGCGCTGGTTCGAGTCGTCGGAAGTCGATCTCGAGGAAGGTCTGAAAAAATTCGAGCGCGGGCTCGAACTGGCGAAAAAGTGCCGGACCCGGCTTTCGGAGGTTGAAAACAAGGTCACGCAGATCCGGGAAAAATTCTCGGACCCCGGCGCGGCCGAACCGTCCGGAGAAGAAGGAGACGACGATCAGACCCGCCTGCTGTAACACGCTTTTCATCCACCCTTGCTTATGACCGTGCTCAAGCGCATGATCGTCATCGCCGTCCTCGCCCTGGTCGCCGCGTTCCTGGCGCCCGTCGCCGCCGGCTCGGCCGGCTTGGCGGCCGCCGCGCTGATCGCGGGCGGCCTGCTGCTCGCGCTCGTCCTCCAGCGCGCCTTGCGGCGGTACGATCAACTGGGCGAATGGGTGGCGATCGAGCTCAACAAGCTCCGCCGCGTCTATCACCTCGGCCGCAATCTCGGAGGCGAATCCCGCCACCGCCAGTGGTTTACCGACCTGCACGGTTTTCTTTACGGTTATCTGATGGCCTTCGACAAGAAGCGTTTTTCGCAATATCAGGAAACCAACCAGCAGTTCCGCAAGCTCAGCTATCACCTCTACCAGATTCCTGGATTGGAAACGGAAAAGGAACGCGTGCTCTATCGCGATCTGTTGGAAGCCGCCGGAGAAGTGGCCGCCGCGCGCCAGCGCATCCAGCAACTTTGGAACGGTGGCCTGCCGCCCCGCGTTTGGCAGGGACTCTTGGCGACGGCCGCGGCCGCCGCGTTGGCGATATTTTCCGCTATGGGACCTTCCGACCGGTTTACCGCGGCGTTTGCCCTGACGGTGCTCGGGGGAGGCGTGCTTCTCGCGCGTGGTGCCGACAATCTTTCCAATTTGGCCGGCGAGGATGTGTCGAAGCGGTACGTGGAGAACATCGCCCGCCTCGAATTGAAACGCGATGACGCCTGAAAAGATGGCCAGGCATCATGCGCGCGCGCCGATCATCATTTCGCTCGGAGGCTCGCTGATCGTTCCCAAGACGGGGATCGATACGGCCTTCCTGCGGCGTTTCAAGGCCTTCATCGCGAAGCGCGTCTCCCGGGGGCAGCGCTTCGTCTTGATCTGCGGCGGGGGAGCCACCGCGCGGCACTATCAGCAGGCGGCCAAAGCGGTCGGGCAGCTCTCGCGCGGGGATATCGACTGGATCGGCATCCATTCCACCCGCCTGAACGCGCATCTGCTGCGCACCGCCTTCCAGAAGTTGGCGCACCCGACCGTCGTCAAAAATCCGCTCGCGCCGCCGCGCTTCCGCGAGCCCGTCCTGATCGCCGCCGGCTGGAAGCCGGGCTGGTCGACCGACTACTGCGCGACGCTACTCGCCTCGAGCCTCGGTGCGTCGGTCGTCCTGAATCTTTCCGACATCGACCATGTCTACAGCGCCGATCCAAAAAAGGATCCGCGCGCCAGGCCGTTGGACCGGATCGCCTGGAAAGCCTTCCGCAAGCTCGTCGGCAACCGCTGGGATCCAGGCGCCAACCTGCCGTTCGATCCGGTCGCGGCCAAGTTGGCCGAACGCCTCGGTCTCGAAGTGCGCATGATCGCCGGACGCGATCTTGCCGAAGTCGGCAAGGCGCTCGACGGCAGGCGCTTCGACGGCACGGTCATCGGCTGACGCAGCTTGACAGGGCCGCGTTTTTCTGCTCTATTGAAGACGGTTTGAACCAAGGAGGTCATTGATGCGTAAGCTGGTGCTGCCCTGTGTTTGTCTCGTCCTACTGTGCACATTGTTGCTTGTCGCGATGTGCCATCCGCTCCGGAAGGGTGTCCTCGAGTACGATGATCGGCGGAACGGTTTGCATGTGCGGGCACCCGGTCCGGATTGGACTATTTTGATCGACTCCGATTGTCCATCGGAGTGGCCGAGCTGCTGGGAAGCTTGGAACGTCAAGAACCATGCCAAAATCGTCTTGGCCAACGCCACGACGTTCGGACGCTCGGCCGACATCAAAAGTCCCGCCGAGGACATGCAGGAGATCGTTCATTCGCTTCACATGAGAGAGCAGGTAGAGCTCGGGAACTTCTCCGTGTCCGCTCTGGACGTTTCGGTATCCGGGGACATCGCCAGGGTTTCCTGGGAAAATTCCGATTCTGATGGGCAATACGTCATGCATATCGCCGTCATACGGATGCCGAACGCTCCGGCCCGCCTGCTCATGTTCTGGGCGTATACCCGACAGACAGATGCGCGCGAGGTGGAAGAAGCTTTTACCTCCTTCCTCGACTGTCCCCGTCCTTTCCCGGCTCCTGCCCCCTGATCCGCAAGCGCTCCTTGCGGATTTTCATTTTATGGATCGTGGCAGCTTGACACGTTGATATTTTCCACTCTAAGGTGAGGCCGTTCACCAGCCAAGGAGATGGACGATGCTCAGAATTCTCGTCGTACTTTCAATCCTCGTGTTGGCGGCCTGTGGGTCCGCCGCCACAAGCGTTCCCAAGACCGCCAGTTCGCCGGTCGCACAGGAGGCGTCGGCAAAGGCCGCGGCTCAGAATCTCGTCAATGCCGTCGGCAAGACGGTCACGCTGTCCCCGGACGGCGCATCTGTGGATGTCGGCGAAAAGACGGTTACGTTCAGGGGTAATGCCCTGCTCAATTTCCGGATGACGATGCCGAAAGGACCCTGGCAGGCACGCTTCCCCCGGCCCGATCCGAACGGTGCAATCCAGCTGCAGTTCGAACAGTCGGACCCCACGAGCATGCTCGCCTTTTCTCCTGTCGTGGTAGAAGGAGGCGGCGCCGAGGCTCTGGCGTACATGCTCCAGGCGAAGATGGTCAACGATGGCCTGACCGACATTACGGCGGTCCGGCAAGAATCCTACGGTCGTTACGCTTTCTCTTTCGACCATGACGTTGACGGAGGATCGGTGCGCATGTATATCGCCGTCGTTCCACATCCGACGCGAAAGGGCGTCTGTCTGATTTTCCAAGCCGGCTCCGGTACCGAAGACTCATCCTCCTTCCTCAGGCAAGTACGGAACATCATCGACAGCATCGCCCCCTTTCCCTGAAGGCGGGCTTTTCATTTGACGTATCGTTGTCGCTTGCCTAGGCTGGGAGCGCTCGGTTGCCGAAAGGAGATGTTCATGCCGTTTAGGTCCTTGTTCGCCTTCGCATTCTGCGGTGTTGCCGCCTGCTGGTCGGCTTCGCCGACGATTCCCAACCGCCCGGCGTCGGGCATGGTTCTCGAGATGCCGTCCCTGGGCTTCGTCATGACCCTGACCCCCAGGCCATGGAAGTTCGGGCGCTTTCCGTCGCAGTCCGGCGGCGAGCTATTGGTCCTCAGTCTGGGGCGGGTTCGGGCCAAGTTCTCGGTTGCCGCGGTTCGGGGCGATCAACTGACCGGGGTGGAGGCCGCCGAGTTCGAGGTACGGGAACTGCTCGCCCGCGGACTCAAAGTGGTTTCTCCGACACGCGAGGAGACGGGCGGGCGCGTCAGTTGCGGGCTTTTGGGTCTCAATGCCGAAGGTACTGCGGTACTTCTCGATATCCAGGTTCTGCCGCATCCGGCCTGGAAGAATGTGTATCTGGTTTTCGTGGCGGCCGCGATCCCGGAGCGGCATGCGGATCTTCTGTCCGATCTGCATGCCATGCAGGACACGCTCAGGCCGATTTTCGGGAACCCGTCTCCGCCCTGATCCCTCAGCCTGCTGAAGGGATTTTTGATCTTGACGGGTTTTTACGTTTCGGGTATTCTGGCGGCAACAACTTCTCGTTTACCGAAGACCATGGGTTGCCGCCGGCTGGCGGCATTAAGCTCCCGATAGCGATCGGGGAGCCCATCGAGGCGAACGCAACATGACGGCCTGCCCGTCCGTGTCGCGCGTCTGCGGTCTCACAAGGAACGCAGATTTTGTTTCAAAGGTCGATCGTGAACTCATTCACGCATTTCGCCACATGGCAAAATCCCGCAAACAGAAAGAATCCACCCTGGCGGATCTGACCGCGCGGCTCGGCGAGGCAAAGTCCGTGGTCTTCGCCGACGTGCAGGGCCTGACCGTCAAGGACGCCAGCGCTTTCCGCAACAGGGCCCGCAAGGAAAAGATCGGCGTGCTGGTCGCCAAAAAGACCCTGATGCGCCTGGCCTTCCAGAACGCCGGTTATGCCGGAGTCGACCCCTCCACGCTCCAGGGTTCGCTCGTGATGGTCACCGGCTTCGACGACGAGGTGGCTCCGGCCAGGCTCGCCGCCGACTTCGCCAAGGAACACGAAGCGCTCAAAATCGTCGCCGGTGTCCTCGAGCGCAGGCTCGTCGAAGGCTCGGCGATCCTGGCGCTTTCCAGGCTGCCAGGCAAGTCCGAGCTCATCGCCAAGGCGATCGGCTCAATCCGCGCCCCGTTCTCCGGACTGGTCAACGTGCTTTCCGGCAACCTTCGCGGCTTGGTCAACGTGCTGAACGCCGTCAAAGACCAAAAGGCCGCTGCTTAATCACCACCGCAACAATAATCCTATGTCGGAAGAGAAAAACGTGCCCGAGAAGTTCAAGTCCTTGGTCGAAACGATTGAGAAGCTCTCTGTGCTTGACCTGGCCGAGCTGGTCAAGGTTCTCGAGGACAAATTCGGCGTTTCCGCCGCCGCCCCGATGATGGCCATGGCCATGCCGGGCGCCGGAGCCGGTGCCGCCGCGGCCGAAGAGAAGACCGACTTCACCGTCGAGCTGGTCGCCTCGGGCGACAACAAGATTGGAGTCATCAAGGCTGTCCGCGAACTGACCGGCCTGGGCCTCAAGGAGGCCAAGGACCTGGTCGACGGCGCTCCCAAGGTCGTCAAGGAAGGCGTGGCCAAGGCCGACGCCGACAAGATGAAGGCGACGCTCGAAGCCGCCGGCGCGAAGGTGACCCTGAAGTAAGATCGGTCCGGACAAAAAAATCCTCCCGTACGGGAGGATTTTTCTTTGCGAAGCGAGATCGAACGGCTTAGCTTACTTCGCGGTGGCCTTGATGGAATGGATGATGGCATCGATCGTCTCGAACTGTGTGGACTGCTTGCCGCTGTAATCGGCATAGGTGCTCGCCGCCAGGTACTCGCGATCGTTCAACTTGATGAAGTAGACCGGTCCGCCGCAGGTCGTCTCGGCGCCGCCTTCGCCGAATTTTACCGCTTGCATGCCGTTGACCGTCAGGATTTCTTTTCCTCCGGAAAGGCTGCCCAAGCCGCCGCGCCCGTCATGGTCATAGGGAAGTGAAACAATGAACTTTTCGAAGGTTCCGTGCTTGGCCGTGTAATTTTCCGGACCGCCGATTTCTACCATCGCGAACTCTTTCGGGCACTGGCTGTAGCCTTCATGGACCGACCCGGGACGCGTGAGCCGGAGGTATTTCGGTCCGTTGATGATACTCGCGTCTACGAAAGATTTTTCCCATCCGGCTGGATAAGATACGGAAAAACCTTTGGGGTCCGTATAGGTCGTGATGGCATGCGCGTCGGCCGGCGCGGAATCGCTTGTCACGCCTTGCGGCGGTTGCGGGATCGTCACCGGTTCGGGCGTGGGGGCGGCCGTTGGTGCGGACACGGAGCCAGTGCAGCCGACGCCAACCAAGAGCAAGGCGGTGCAGAGTGAGAGGATGTGTGCGGTTTTCATATGCGCGAATTGTAGAGATTCATGTACCCATGGTCAAGGCGACTTCTCCTGCGTCACTTGATCGGCACCTGATAGATCGTCCCGGAGCCGGCCAGCACGTAGGCATTGTTGCCTTGGACATCGACCGCGACGGCGCGCACGCCTTTGAACTCGGGTGCTGTTAGTTGTGAAATCAGGCGTCCGGTCGTTTTGTCGACGACGTAGAGGCGATCGCCGCCGAGCGCGCCGAACACCAGTCTGCCGGAATCCGCCGAAGCCCAAAGCCCTCCGGCCTGCGCCGGCGCGGGGTCGATCGCGGAGGGATTATATTCCTGCACGGCCGCGCCTTTCAGGTATTTTTTTGTCGAGCCGTCGGGATAGAGCAGATAGATCGCCCCGTCGGCCGCCATACCGCTCGGCGCCGCCGGAGCGCCACGTAGGACGTCGACGGTCGTGCCCAGTGCCTTCAGCGTGACCGGCCGTCGGTTGACCGTTCCGTCGGCGCCGGCCGCGTAGAGCCGTCCCTGATAGAAGAGGATCGGCGTACCGGCGGCCGGACCGTCGGTGTAGACGGTCGTCTCGCCGGTATCCGGATTCCAGTAGGCGATCTTGCCGGACGCGTCTTCCAGCAGGAAACCGGTCTGGGCCGGCGCGACGGCGATCACGCTTTGGAGCCCGGCGATCTCCTGGTCGGCCTGTGCCGCGCCTTCACCCGAAAAGACGCGTACCTGTCCGGAGTCGGAAGAGAAAAGATACAGCTTGCCGCCGAACCAACTCATAGCGGAAGGCGTCGAAGTGGAGCTTTCAAGCGAAGCGAATGGTACGGGATGGTCGATTGCGGTGATACGGCGGAATTTAACGCGCTGTTCGCCGATCGAGCGTCGTGCATCCGCCTTGCTTTTTTGCTGCGTGGAGGTTTTTTCGGGCAGGCTGTCGACCAGCGCGTCCATGCGCGCCAGCCGTTCCCGGTTGCGGTCGTCGCTGTCGTAGAGCATCCCGGCATCGAAGTCGCTCTCAAGCTGCTGGAGCTCGGCCAGCTTCGACTCGTAGGCTTTCGCCTCGCGCACGACCAGTTCGCGCCTGAAGGAGAAGGCCAGCCCGTGCAGGAAGAGCGTTCCGACCGCCACGAGCAGTAGGAAGCGTGTCCGGCTCCGCGGTGTCAGCGCGTTCAGCCGCTGCACGGCGGCCGACAGGCACCGGCCGGGGAGGGCGGTGGACGCATGCAGCAAACGGGCCCTGGATTCCCGGTCGGCGAGCACCGCCATCGCGCGCGGTAACCGGAGCGGAAGCCGTGCCAGCCACTTCGCCGCTCGCCAAAGGACGGTCCCGCCGATGCCCAGCCATTCGATCAGAAGCCTGCCTGCCTGGCGCAGGATGCGGGCGATCAGTTCCCCGATATCGGGGCCAGCGATCGGCGCGGCGAGGCGCTGGCTGCGCGGCGTGTGCGGGCGCGGCGATTTTACCGGCGGCGCGGCCGGCTCCTGGCCGTGGACGCCTTCCGGCAGCGGAGAACTGAGCGAAAGAATCGAAACCGGTAGCCGCGCGTTTCGAAGCGCCAATTTGACTTCACGGGAAGCTTTGGCGAAATCCGACTGGCCCAGCAGGCTGCGGGTATAGGCTTCATCGAGCGCCTGGAACAGTTCGGAGGTGGCGATCACCAGACGTCCGCCGTCTGGAAACGCGCCGGTTTGGAGCGAGGTGAAGAATTTCGATTCGCCGCCTTTCTCCGGGGTCTCTCCGAAAAGCGCGTACGGAACGAGGGTCTGCGCCTGCGGAAGGTACAGGAGCCCGCGGACGGCTCCGCGCGATGCGACATACAGGTTGCCGTTCGACAGCGCCGCCGCTGTGCCCCGTAATTTGATCCCGGGCAGCGAGAGGCCGTGTTCATAGAGAAAAGCGAGGATGGTCTTGTTGGCCTGCTTCAACGCGGCTTCAAAACGCGCTTCGGGCGGACCCTTCTGGAAAAACACCGGCCGGATATCTTCCGCTAGGCGCTCGGCCAGCTTTTCGATCACCCGCTTGGGCGTCTCGGCGGCCAGAAGCGCGAAAAACAGCTCCAGTCCTTCGGATGACGGGACGGGCGAAGTGAGCGTCAGGCAGCGCGCGGCGACAAGCCCCGAACCCCCGCTGACATGGATTTCCCCGATGCTGATAGGCGCCATTTTGACCGCGTGATACCGGCAGTATACAATAGCCGCTGTTCTCCGGCCACTATGCTTGAACAATTGTTTGGTTCAAGAACCCGCACCCAGCTGCTCCGGACATTCCTGCAGAATCCGGAAGCGAGTTTTTTCGTCCGCGAGCTGACGCGCCGGCTCGACGTGCAGATCAACGCCATCCGTTACGAGCTTAAGAATCTGGAGGCGCTCGGTCTCATTGAGACGACCGCCGTGCCCGGCAAGGCGCTGCAAAAAAAACATTACCGGCTGAAGCCCAACTCGATCCTGATCCCCGAGCTGCGCGCCCTGTTTCTCAAGTCGCGCGTGCTGCTCGAAAAGGACATGGTGCGCCGCCTGCAGGCGCTCGGAAAGATTTCGTACTTCGCGCTCACCGGCCGCTTCGTCGGACGCGAAGAATCGCCGACGGACCTTTTCATCGTCGGGCGTGTCGAGCGCCGCAAACTCTCCGATCTCATCCGCAAGTTCGAGGCGGAGTTCGGCCACGAGATCAACTTCACCGTCCTCGATGAGGAAGAGATGCGCTACCGCATGGACGTGATGGACCGTTTCCTCTACAGCGTCCTCGATCAGCCCAAATTGGTCTTCATCGACGCGCTCTTTCATTCGGCCAACGTGCCTGCCGGCGTATGAGGGCCTGCTTCGGCGTTTTCGCGGACCAGCGCGTGCACGTCTCGCTTTCCGAAGGCGGCCGCATGCGTGCGACGATCGAAGGCTCATCATCGGATGATCTTCTGGCGCTCTTCGATCGTGCCCTGAAGAAGGCGGGGACCGGCAAGCATGCCTTGCGTGCCGTTGCGGTGGATCGGGGACCGGACGGTTTTTCGGCCGTCCGCCGCCGGGTAGCCGTTGCGGTGGGGCTCGCGTCGGCGCTCGGTTTGCCGATCGCGGCGATATCCGGTCTGGATCCGCAGGCCTGTGCGGAACTTCCCGATGCGGCTTTTTCGCGCGCGCCGGTCCATCCGCTCTATGCCGCCGGACCGAACATTACCGCTTCGAAAAAGCGAAAAACATGGACCGTGCGCTGACGTGGACAGACTATTCCGACCGGCAGCGCAGGCTGCACCGCCGGCTTGAGTTCCTGCCGGCGACGCTCGTGTGGCTGACGCTCATCGGCGCGGTCGTTTTGTCGCTCACGAGCCCGATCTGGGCGACCTATTTTATCATTGCCTTCGATCTGTACTGGTTCTTCCGCGTCCTGTACTTCGTGATCTTCCTGACGCTGTCATGGCGGAAGCACCGCGGCGCGCTGGAAGTCGATTGGGAGGCGGAGCTCGCGCGCACGCCCGGCCACGGAAAACTGCGGCATCTGGTGTTCCTGCCGACCTATAAGGAAGACGTTGAGATCATTCGGGCGACGTTCCGCAGCCTCCTGGGCGCCAAAGTCGATCCCAAGACGATGATCGTCGTGTTGGCGGGGGAGGAGCGCGCCGGCCGCGAAGCGTTCCTGGCGCGCGCTGAAGCCGTCCGCCGCGAGTTCGGCGACCGTTTTTTGCGCTTCATCGTCACCGTTCATCCCTCCGACGTGGTCGGAGAGATCGCCGGCAAGGGTTCCAACCTCCATTATGCCGGACCGTTCGCCCGGCAGGCGGTCGACGAACTCGGACTGGCGCACGAGGACGTGATCGTTTCGACCTTCGACATCGATACGATCGCGCACCCGCAGTATTTCGCCTACCTGGCCAAGACCTATCTCGATACGCCCGACCGCACCCGCGCCTCGTATCAGCCGGTCGTGCTCTATTCCAACAACATCTGGGACGCGCCGGCCATCGTCCGCATCGCGGCCTTCGGCACGGCTTTCTGGCTGCTTTCGGAATTGGTGCGTCCGGACCGCCTTTTCACCTTTTCGTCGCACAGCATGCCTTTCCGGGCGCTGGTCGACGTCGGCTATTGGCAGCCCGATGTCGTTTCGGAAGATTCGCGCATCTTCCTGCAGTGTTTTCTCAGGTACGACGGCGACTACCGCGTGGTGCCGCTCTATGTGCCGGTCTCGATGGACGCGGTCATGGCGCCGACCTGGATCGGCAGCCTCATCAATCTGTACAAACAGCAGCGTCGCTGGGCCTGGGGCGTCGAGCATTTCCCGTATCTGATCGTGAACTTCCTGAAGAACCGGAAATTGCCGGCCGCGAAAAAATATACGACGCTCTGGAACCTGTCGGAGGGCATGTATACCTGGGCGACGGCGCCGGTCCTGATCTTCATCCTCGGCTGGCTGCCGCTCAACGTCGCGCGCATCCTCGGCCGGCCGGAAGCCGTCTTCCAGAACGCCCCGCAGACGCTCGAACGCATCATGACGCTGGCGATGCTTGGCGTCCTCGCTTCCGCCATTCTGTCGCTGCCGCTTCTGCCGAGCCGTCCGCGCCACAAGCCGCGGTTCCTGCACGCCGTCATGCTGCTCCAGTGGATGCTGCTGCCGGTGACGTTCATTCTGTTCGGCGCGTTGCCGGCCATCGAAGCGCAGACGCGCCTCATGATCGGACGCCGGCTCGGTTTCTGGGTGACGCCGAAGGAAGTGAAAAAAAACTGATATGGCGAAGGTCTCCGTCCATATCGCCAGCTGGAATCACGCCCACGCGCTGCCCGACGCGCTCGAGTCGCTGCGCGCGCAGACGTTCCTGGATTTCACGCTGACGCTGATCGACAACGCTTCGGCGGACGGCTCGGTCGAGGCGGTCCGCACGGGCTTTCCTGAAGCCACCGTGCTGCGCAACTTCAAAAATCTCGGCACGGCGCACGCTCACAACCAGGCGCTCGAACTGGCGCGCAACCGCTGGGCTGACGACGACAAGCGCGGCCGCAGCTCCGTCGACCGCTACGTGTTAATTATGGCCCCTGATGTCATCCTGACTCCGGATTTTCTGGAAAAAATGTGCGCGGCCGTGGACGGCCGGTACGGGATCGGGAGCGCCTGCGGAAAACTGCTGCGGGTCCGACCGGGCCGCGAGGAGGGCGATAAGCCGGAATTCACCGACGTCATCGAGTCGACGGGCATCGTCATCCGCCGGAGCCGGCGCGTGCATGAACGCGCAGCCGGCGCGCGCGACGGTTCGGAGCTCGCCGGGGCAGAAGAGGTCTTCGGTGCGCCGGGCGCATTGGCGCTCTACCGCGCCGAGGCGCTTGAACAGCTGCGCGAAACGGACGGCGAGGCGTTTGACGGGGACTTTTTCACATACAAGGAAGATGTCGATGTGGCCTGGAGGCTGCGTCTTCTGGGCTGGACTTCCGCTCATGTCCCCGGGGCCCTGGCCTATCGGTCCCGTGGAACGTCCGGTTCCGCACGCCGCTCGCCGATGCTCGACCGGCTGGCGATCCGCAATCACCTCTTGCTGACGATGAAGAACGACGATCCCGTCAACCGGCTGCTGCATCTGCCGTGGATTGCGGTGGCGGCCGTCGGCGGGGTTTTCTCGACGCTCTTCCTGGCCCCGGCCGCTCTCGGCGGTTATCTCGAAGCGTTCGCACTTTTCCCGAAGATGCGCAGGAAGCGGCGCTTGCTGATGGCGCGCCGAAAAGCTTCGCCGCGCTCCATCCGTGCCTGGTTCGCATAGCACGTCTACCCGCTGCGTCCGCGGCAGGGGTGCGTGTTATACTGCCGGAATGGAAGACCATCGGCACAATTTCCTGCCGCATCACGCTTTGCCGCACGTGCGCGCACGGCGGAAGTTTTGGAAATGGGCGCTCTACGGCGGGCTCGGCACGTTCCTGCTCGTGGTCGTGCTCCTCGCGGCGCTGGCCATTCCGGCAGCGCTGGCGGCACGCGAACTCTACGCCCAGGCCTCGGCCGGCCGCGATGCGCTTTTTGCCGCCAAGGCGGCCGCCGAAAAGTTGGATTTCAAGATTGCTTCGCTCGACTTGGGCGAGGCGGCCGACCGTTTCGCCGCGGCCGGACGGGCGCAGGCGCGCCTGAGAACCGTCGCGAAGCTGCCGTTCTTCACCAAGGAGATCGAGGCGGCCGGCGATCTCGTCGAGGGCGGTTACGAAGCTTCCACCGCGCTTCGGCAGGCCATCGATGTCGGTGGCGATTTGGTCGCCGTGCTGAAGGACGGGAACGTGGCGGCGCTGCCCGGCGCGGGGGACGGGCGTTCGGTTTCCCAGCTGACGATTGAAGAAAAGCGCGCCTTGCTGCAACAGCTCTCCGAAGCGCCCGATCGCCTCGGCCTCGCGCGCGCTTCGCTCGACCGTGCCCTGGCCGCCTGGGATCGCGTGCCGGTCACGCCGCTCACCAAGGGCCTGCTCGCTTCGATCGTGCCTTACAAGGCGCAGCTCGAAACGCTGCGCGGCGCGCTCGGGCGGGATCTCTCGACCTTGGCGATGCTGCCGACGATCCTCGGCTATCCGCAGCCCAAGACGTACCTCTTCCTGATGCTCAACAACACCGAGCTCCGTCCGGGCGGAGGGTTCATCGGCACCTACGGCGTGCTCAAGGTTTCCGATGGCGGAATCGTCTCGTTTTTCACCGACGACGTCTACGCGCTCGATGGCCCGTCGGAAGCCTATCTGCACGAGCCGGCACCCGAACCGCTCCGGCGCTATCTGCGCGTGCCGGGCTGGTTCATGCGCGACGCCAACTGGTCGCCGGATTTCGTCGTCTCGGCGCTGGACGTCGAGCACTTCTACCATCTCGAAGGCGGCAAGGAAACCTTCGACGGCGTGATCGGCATGACGCCGACCGTCATTTCGAAGCTGCTGGCCATCACCGGACCGATCACGATCGACGGATCGACGTTCACCTCCCAGAACGTCACCGACGAGCTCGAGTACCAGGTCGAACAGGCGTTTGTCGCGAACGGCACGCCAGCCGCGCAGCGCAAAGATGTCGTCGGCAAGCTCGGCCAGGAATTGATGCGCCGCCTGCTTGCTACCTCGCTTTCGGACCTGCCGCGCCTGGCGGCCGTCGCGCAGGAGGCGGTGGAAGAAAAACAGCTCATGGCCTCGTTCGCCGATCCGACGCTTCAAGCCTTCGCCGATGCGCGCGGCTGGACCGGCCGCTTCCCTTCGTCGTCCGGCGACCAGCTGGCGGTGATCGACGCCAACCTCGCTTCGCTCAAGACCGATGCCGTGGTCCAGAAAACCGTCGGCTACGCGCTGCGTCCGGACGGGAATTCCTGGATCGCGCGCGCTTCGATCACCTACAAAAACACCGGCCGCTTCAACTGGAAAACGACGCGTTACCGCACCTACACGCGTTTCTACGCGCCGCTCGGCAGCGTCTTCCTGAAAGGCGAGGGGATGATGCAGGACGACAAGCTCAACGATCCGGGACGGCACGTCGGGACGATCGATGTCGGGACCGGGCTCGGACAGGCCGTCTTCGGCGGCTTCATCTCCGTCGAGCCGGGGGAGACGCGCACGCTCTCGGTCGAATACCGCGTCTCGGACGCCGTCGCCCGCCTGATCCGTTCCGGCCCGTACGAGCTCGATGTCCGCAAGCAGCCCGGCACGCCCGGCAACGGTTTGACGCTCGACCTCGACTTTGGTAAGAACGTAGCGCGCGCAACGCCGTCCGAGGCGCAGGGCGAATGGGGCGATGCCCGCTACCGCCTGGCGACGGACCTCCGGCTCGACCGGCATTTCTCGGTCGGGTTCAAGTAAATTTCCCGCATGTTTATCAAGAAGATCGGCATCGACCTCGGCACCACGACGGTCCTGGTCTACGCGCCCAAGCGCGGCATCATCATCAACGAGCCGTCGGTGGTCGCCATTTCCACCATCGACAAGAAGATTTTGGCCGTCGGCAAGGAAGCCAAGGAAATGCTCGGCCGCACGCCCGACACGATCGTGGCCGTGCGTCCTTTGAAGGAAGGCGTGATCGCCGACTATAAAACGACCGAAGCGATGCTCCGCTATTTCATCAACAAGGCGGTCGGCGGCATGCGCATTTTCCGCCCTGAAGTGATGGTCGCGGTGCCGGGAGGCATCACCTCCGTCGAGCGCCGCGCCGTCATCGACGCGACCATCGCCGCCGGCG